>JBBRRM010000007.1:0-19462 GCA_038275915.1 Nitrospirales bacterium | reverse complement strand
CCCAGCGGGTACTACTATGCTTCAAACCGCCTGGAGATGGCCGAACATGGCGGGACCCATATCGATGCACCCATTCATTTTTCCAGAGGTGGACCGACGCTGGACCAGGTTCCGATCGAACGCCTGGTGGGAGCCGGCGTCCGAATTGATGTATCGGCCCAGTGCGCCTTGGATCGTGATTATCGCATCACGATCCAGGATTTCGAACAATGGGAGACGACGCACGGACGAATTCCGAACCGGGCGATCGTATTGGTCGACACCGGCTTCGCCCGATTTTGGCCGTCGCGGCAAGACTATCTGGGCACAGAGCTGAAAGGACCGGAGGGTGTGAAGGCGCTCCATTTCCCGGGTGTGCATCCTGAGGCGGCAACTTGGCTGGTGCGCGAGAGACAGATCAAAGCCATTGGGATCGACACCGCCTCCATCGATTATGGTCAATCCACCGGATTTGAGACGCATGTCGCGCTCCTCTCCCGGAACGTGCCGGTGTTCGAAAATCTTGGGGACCTCCGCGATCTTCCGGGTCTGGGATTCGAGGTGATTGCACTGCCAATGAAGATTGCCGGTGGTACCGGTGGCCCACTGCGGGTCATCGCGGTGCTCCCTCCAACGCACTAGATCAAGAAGGAGGGCGGGCTGAACACCAACCTGGACATGATCCGATGGGGTGGTTAGACTGTCGTGTTCCTCCTCCTCTGAGAAAAAAGGAGTGCCCATGAGCCTTCTTCATGAGTTCCTCAACGGTCTCCTGTGTACAAGCCTGACGGTCGCCGTCGTATCTACGGGTACGGCTCAAGCAGGTGGCGGTACCGTGGTGACGAAGTCCAGCAACTATTCTGTCCCTGAAACCATTGACCGGATCGAAAAGGCGGTCACAGCCAAAGGGATGCAGATCTTTGCCCGGATTGATCATGGCGGAGGGGCGAAGAAAGTGGGATTGGTCATGAGACCCACCGAGTTGCTCATCTTCGGCAATTCGAAGGGTGGGACAGCTCTGATGGTGGCCAGGCCTACGGCTGCCATTGACCTCCCCATGAAAGCGTTGGCATGGGAAGACGAGAATGGCAACGTGTGGCTCACCTATAACTCACCCGAGCTACTACACGAGCGACACGGTGTGCCACCAGAGCTCACGTCAACACTCGATCCAGTTGGTTCTCTGCTGGAGGCGGCGGTGCAGTAGCCAGCGCTGCCAGGTGAGAAACAAAAGATGTCACGAGTCGCATCGCTCTCACCTCGCGAATAATCTGCTACACGCTAGCGCACGTCCGGCCGCGGGTCCGGAATAAAGCCGTTCCGGTTCGGCATTTGTACTTTCGGTAACGTCTGCGCATCGATCGTCGCGTCTTCTGTAATGATCTGATTCTGGAAGAGAAGCCACGCAATGACCGAGTAGGTCTCATCCGGGGTGAGAGACTGCGGTGCGATAAACGGCATGGCTCGGTGTATGTAGTCGTAGAGCGTGGTCGCATAGGGCCAGTAACTGCCGATCGTCCTGATCGGCTTCGTGGTCGTCAACGTATTCTGACCGCCAACGAGTCTGTCCTTCGGACCTTCAGTGCCTGTCGACCCATGGCACATAGCACATTTTGCCGCAAACACTTGTGCACCATGTTTCACCGTCCCTTGTCCTGGTGGTAGTCCTTCCCCGGTCGAATTCACGTCCATGTTCCAGGCGCGAATCTCGTCATCAGTGGCCGGCCTGCCCACTCCATAGCCACTTTCTTCTGCTGTCCATCCGGCCCACACACCGCCCAGAGTCATCGCAAGCGCGACGATGACCACTATGATTCGTTTATGCATAGATGTTCCGTACTTGTCCATCGCGTTCCACCCTCCAGCTTTGAATGGCGTTGTAGTGATAGACGGAATTGGTTCCTCGGACCTTCACGAGGTCCTGACGTGTCGGTTGGACATAGCCTGTCTCGTCGGTGCAACGGGATTGCAAGATGGCCTCTTGCCCGTTCCATCTCCAAGGCAATCTGAAACGCGTATGGCATCTCGGCAGGACGGGTTCCTGCAGGTGGGCCAGCTGCCAGGAGCGCCCGCCGTCCACGCTGACCTCCGCTTTCGTCACACGCCCGCGGCCGCTCCACGCCAGCCCGCGAATCTCGTGAAAGCCCGGGTGGATCTGTTGTCGACCTGAGGGAGACGTAATCACAGATTTGGCCTCCATCACGAGACTGAATTGATAGGCCTTTCCGTCCGGCATGAGATCCGTATATTTGGCTGTCTCCCAGCGCGTCATAAACGGAGCATTGCCAAGCTTCAGCCGCCGAAGCCACTTCACATTGATGTTGCCTTCAAACCCGGGAAGCAAGAGTCGCAACGGATAGCCCTGCTCCGGTCTCAGCGCTTCCCCGTTTTGTCCATAACAGATCATCGCCTCGTTCGAGACTTCGTTGGTCAACGGTACACTTCGGTCCAAACCCGCAGCGTCACTTCCCTCCGCCAGCATCCAGCTCGCACCACGTTGCACGCCTACAGTCTCCAGCAGCGTCGATAGTTTGACTCCTGTCCATTCGCTTGTGCTGGTCAAACCATGGAGTTCTTGGACGGAAAAGTCGGGGGCCTTGTCAAACCAGCAATCCCAGGAGTTCCCGGAGCATTCGAGAAATGCGAGTCGTGAGACGGCGGGAACACGCTCCAGGTCGCCAAGAGTGAAGATCATCGGTCGGTCGACGAGACCATGAACGAGCAAGCGATGACGGGCAGGATCAATGGCGGGAACACCGTTATGGTGGCGCTCGAAGTGTAGCGCGGAGGGCGTGACAATTCCATGCAGGTCCTGAAGCGGCGTGGTGGAGTTGATGTTATTCGGGGCGTTCGCACCCCAGCCATGAGGCGATCCGGGACCTCCAGCACCCAATCGCTGCTGTGTTTCAAACGGCGATCGTTCTCCATACGGACGAGGCAACGCACCCGGCACGCGCATCGGGTCCATCGCCGTCTCAGACTTCTCCGCATGGACAGGAGGCACGGCAAGCGCGGCAGCCCCCACCGCCATGAGCGACACGCTTTGCTGCAAAAATGTTCGTCTGTTCATATTCTGTACCTCTTCGTTCATTGCAACCTCCCTTCGCAGGACAGCGTGATTCGCGGTGCTCCCTCAGCACACTGAACATCAGGTCACATAACTTGTCCTGAAGAAACTAGGACTTTTCCTAGTATGAACATTTTTTGGGGTGCAGTAGAGTGAGGTCATGCTTTAGAACACGCGATGCAAAAACTGTGAATGGCGCAGCGGAAACGTTGTGAAAAGAGCAGTGGAAGCGTTGCACGTCTGAAGCACAGGCTCGGCTCCGAAAGGAACCGGGCCTTCTTTTTGAATGAACAAGATGTGGCAGGGGGCTTTTCTACCGGTTTCGTGGGCGGTCGCGTTTCCCACGGTGGCTTCTCCCCCAAGATTGGCAGCAGTGGCTTGCCAGCTCTGCCGTTCCAAACGGCTGTTGTCGGTTTATGCAACTGCACAGTTGCGTGAGTTCATGGCTGAGGATCGGGTGATCGATCCACTGCAACCACTCGTGGGTGATCATGATACTCCTCTTCTTCCTCGCTTTCGCTGGCCTTGCTGCACTGATTGTCTCACTGGCTGTCTACAGGCGATAGACCGGGCCAATCTGAAAAAGTAGAATGCCGCTGATTTACCTTCTCTAAAGGAGTCCCTCAATGCTGACATTGTGGCCCATTTTCGTGACAGTGTTTTTCGCCGAGCTAGGAGACAAAACGCAACTCGCCACGCTCTTGTTCGCAGCCGACCAGAACGTCAGTAAGCTTGGCGTGTTTACCGCATCTTCCGCGGCTCTCGTGCTCTCCAGTCTGCTGGCCGTCCTAGTCGGTTCGCAACTCTCTGTCTATGTCTCACCGCGGGTACTGAAACTCGTAGCGGGGGCTGGGTTTGTGGCTATCGGTATCTGGGTCTTGCTTGATGCTCGTGCTAGTTAGCACTACGTCCTGAAATTCCCGTTTGAGAAATTCGAAGTTTCCTGTGAACCCTACTGTTTCGGGAGAACGTGAAAATTCAGACCGATCAGACCGAATGTTCCTGACTGACAGATACACTTGAGACTCCACGAAAAGGATTTTCCTTCCCTCTCATTGGCCAAATGCCATGAGTTCTTTTCGTTAAACAGGGGTGATTTCCTATTATGACAAGCGTATCCTTTCATCCTGAATAGCCTGAAATCCTGACCCCGCTAGGATGGTATTGGCCGGACCAAGCAGGCGATCTGTCATCTCAGGATACACGCGGATGAGATGGTTTGACTCTGAACTTGCGTACGCACCAGTAAACTTTGCACAAGAGGGAGGACGCACATGACCAGAACAGCAACGGCGCTCGGTGCCTCCGTTTCGATGATCATCCTTGGACTCATACCGAATCCCATCATCCCAGGCATGGCATCGTACGCGTTCGCCGATTCATTCAATGTGAAACCCGGCGCATGGGAAATGACCTATACGACAATACTAACCGGATCACTCGTGCCGCCCGAGGTACTCGAAAAGATGCCGCCTGAGCGGCGCGAAAAATTTGAGAAAGCTATGCAGGCACAGTCAGGCCAACCCAAAACCCGCGTCTCGCAGCGGTGCCTCACCCAAGAAGACCTGGATCAGAACCGCATGATCAAGGAAGACAGTGAGGCAAACGAGTCACCGTGCACGACCAAAATCGCTTCAAAGTCTTCCAGCAAACTCGTGATGGAACGAACATGCTCTGCGCCACACGCCTTAGCGACGCAGATAACCGTGGAGGCCAAGACGTCTGAAAGTCTTGTGGCGAGCATTGAAAGGACTCGAGAAGGCGCGGGAAAGAGTCACGTGGATATTAAGGGGCGCTGGCTCGGCAGCAGCTGCGCCGAGATCAAGGATCGCCATTGAGAAAACTCCTCCGTTACAAATGCTCCTTGAACCGTTTGAGCATCATTTGAGGATTTTTTGAGAAGTAGTTGTAACCGTCAAATCGACGGCTCCTACCTTCAATTCAGAAGAGCTTCTTATCCTTGGCAGGAATGTCATCACTCCCTCCGACGCCCTCTCATCAGTGCGGTCAATGTCCGGGCGTTCGTAACCGCATAGCCTTCAGCATCGTTATTGAAATAGGCATACACATCCTGTCCCTCCTTGAGCAGACGTCTCATCTTCTTCGCTTCTTGGGCCAGTTCCGCCTTCGTATAGTTCGATGCGAACAGTCGGGCGCGTCCGTGAAATCGAAAGTAGACGAAGTTGGCGGTGGTCACTTCACGGCGGGGATACTTGGTCGAGTCGGCGATTCATTAGGCTGCGCCATGGCGACTCAGTAGCCTATAGACCTCGTCCGAGAACCAGGACTCATGGCGGAATTCGAACACAAGCCGAAGGCGGTCGGCGCCCGGAGCGACCGTTCGCGCCATCTTCAGAAACCCGGCCAGACGGGCATGGTCGCAGCGAAAGGACGCAGGGAACTGAAAAAGCACTGGACCAAGATGCGGCCCGAGCGATTGGGCGTTTTGCAGAAACACACGCCAAGGCTCTTCGACATCCAGCAGCCGCTTGGTATGCGTGATGAACCGGCTCGCTTTGACCGCGAACATGAACCCCTCCGGAGCCTGCGCTCCCCATTTCTCATAGGTCGCTGGCCTGGGGAGATGATAGAAGGAGTAATTGACTTCGGTGGTGGGAAACTCCTTCGTATAGAACTCAAGGAATCGCGCGCTCGGCAGGTTCTCCGGATAGAACGTTCCCTTCCAACTCGCATAGGTCCAGCCGGATGTCCCGATCAGAATCTGTGCCATGCCTCGCTCCCAAGATACGAAGAAGCCTGCACCCTATTGCATGAGAAATCGCGGTGACTCTCGGGCAGATAAAGAGTAAGCGGCAATCACCTGATGGACAATTTAGTAGGAGGTCGATGCACATGAAGGGCGCCAGAATGTCATCCGGCGCCCCTGCTGATGGAAGAGGAACACGGAAAGACATCCCCCCTCCTGATCGTGGATACCCTCAAGCCTGACCGCGCCACGCTCCGGTCTCGCGACCGCGTTTCTCGATGAATTCCTTGAATCGCTCCAGATCTCCCTTCACGCGCAACGATACTACGCCCAATGCATCTGCTGCATTTTCCACGAAACCCTGTGGGTCATACTCTAATTGCAGCATGATCTTTGACTTGGCATCCGAGAGCCGGTGGAAGGTCACGACCCCACCATTGGGTGCGCCGCCTCGACTGGTCCAGGCGATACGCTGGTCCGGTGTCTGTTCTGTGATCTCCGCAGTCCACTCCTTTTCTTTGCCGGCGATCTCCGCTTTCCAACGGAGCCGTGTGTCATCCAGCTGTTTGACTTCTTTCACCCCTTCCATGAACCGAGGAAATTCCTCAAACTGCGTCCATTGATTGTACGCAGTCCTGACAGGCACATTCACTTCGATGGATGTCTCAATGGTCGACATATGCTCCTCCTAGGGATATTTGTAACCCATGCGCTAGATGTAGAATTGAACGTAACATTTCAAAGGAGATTCTATAGCTAGGTGGACCCCTAGTAACCTGCGTCTTCGCGGATTCGATCTCCTCCACTCCCTCTCAACACACACAGCTCCCATAAGACAGCAGTCGCCGACGTACTGGGGGGAAGAATGCGGCCACGACAAAGGCGTAGAATAACTATGCCTCATCTCCCGGAGAGTTCGATGAACTCCAACCCTTACACGAATATGCTCGAAGCCATTCAAGGGCTAAGGACAAGAGGCTTCACGGGAAACTTCGAGTTTCTCAACCGGGAGTTCCGGGACGTGAGTAGCGGAAGGACCTTCAAGGCTGGTGAACTGACAATCGTGGAACACCACCGCTTCGAGGGGGTAAGCGATCCAGATGACATGTCTGTCGTCTACGCCATAGAGAGTGATGCCGGACCAAAAGGAGTCATTGCTGATGCCTTCGGTGTCTATGCCAATCCAGACCTCGGCAGGTTCCTAGAGAATGTGAAAATTCGAGAAGAGATGTAGTTCGGCGCGCATCCCTTAGGGGCGCCAGAATGTCATCCGACGCCCCGGCTGGTGTGAAGCAGAGTTCAGCGGAAACTCTGGCCCGATCGTTCCATGCTACTTTGGGTTTGACCTGTGCCCTTTTCGCCGATTCCCGCAGGCTCCGACCCCTGACCTTGTACGTTCTTGCTCTGCGTCCCGCCGGATCGTTCCAGGGTGCTTTGAGTTTGGCCGGTGCCCTTTTCGCCGATCCCCGCAGGCACCGACGGCTGTCCTTGTGACATCCTGCTCTGAGTTTCGCCGGCTCGTTCCATGCTGCTTTGGCTTTGACCGGTGCCTTTTTCACCGATCCCTGCAGGTTCTGACGACATACCTGGTTCTGATTCGGCTAGAGCGAGACCGCTCCCCGCAATCGCAACACAGAACGCTCCGGCGACCATCAATACCGATAAGCCAAACTTTGACTTCTTCATATGCTTTCCTCCTTTTGTTCAAGTTCTCGTTGATCCAGTGTCCAAGGAACTCCATCCTCATCCCCTATAATGTCGATATCATACGCATTAAGGGACTGGTAGAACCCCTAGAAAAGGGTATTCCGGAACAGTCGCGGCGACCATTTGCGGCAAGTGGCACACCTGCTCTTTCCACGTGCTCCCAGCCCTCCTCTCATACAGGGATAGACCCGGCCGACCTGAAAAAGTAAAATGCGCGCACCGCTTCCGATTATCTAATGGGAGAAAACACGATGACCGAGAAACACCAAAGCCCCACTGAAACTGCGCCACCTCACGCACAACTGGTCCAGATGGGTATGGCGCACTGGGTATCTCAGATTGTGTACGTCGCAGCCAAACTGAGTCTGGCTGACCATCTGGCGAAGGGACCGAAAAGCGCCGTGGAACTTGCCGCACTAACAGGAACCCACGCCCCCTCTCTCTACCGCCTCATGCGGACGCTCGCAAACCTTGGCATTCTGACCGAGGACGTCAAGCACTCCTTCGCCTTGACGCCGCTCGGTGACGCGCTCAAAACCGGCGCACCAGGATCGGCGCGCGCCACAATCCTCACCCTGGCGAGCGACTGGATGTCGCGTGGACTCGGACAATTGCTGTACTCGGTTAAGACCGGAAAAAGCGGATTTGAGCAATCACTGGGCATGCCGATTTTCGACTGGCTCGCAAAACATCCCGAAGAGGCATCCATGTTCAGTGAAACGATGGTCGGCATCCATGGGGCCGAGCCCCCGGCTGTGGCTGCCGCGTACGACTTCTCCGGCTTGAGCACGCTCATCGATGTGGGCGGAGCGACGGGTCATCTCTTGACCACAATTCTTGGCCGTTATCCCGAATCGCGCGGCATTCTCTACGACCTTCCGCATGTGGTTCGCGACGCCCCTGCACTGATTCAGGAGCGCGGCCTGACGAACCGCGTCACGATCGAGTCGGGCAGCTTCTTCGAACAGGTGCCTGGTGGGGGCGATGCCTATCTGCTCTCACACATCATTCATGATTGGACGGAGGAGCAGTGCCTTACGATCCTCGGTCACTGCCGGCGCGCTATGCATCCCGCCAGCCGATTGCTGATCATCGAAATGGTGCTTCCGTCCGGCGATACGCCACACCCGGGGAAGATGCTCGACATGATGATGCTGGTGGGACCCGGCGGACAAGAACGGACGGAGCAGGAATACGGCGCGCTGCTCGGCAAGGCGAAGTTGCGCCTGACACGGGTCGTGCCCACGGCATCACCCGTGAGCGTCGTCGAAGCCACTCTTGCTTAACTGTTGTTGGTATTCACGATAGCCGGTTGTGTCGTCGGGTTTGCCTGCGTCTTGTACTTCGGTGACGTATCTCCAGGCGTCGGGTTGACTGCCGTCGAGATCGGTGAAGCCGTAGATCTTTGCCAGCTGCCCGCTGAACAATGACTTTCCGTTCCAGCGTGACCGGCCGGGATCTTGTGCGAGCGCGGTTACCGCCCGACCGACGTAGGCTGGGCTTTCGGAGATGGCGAAGTGGGGCGAGCGCATTGTGGCCTCACGCCAATTCGATTCGGTGACGCCGTACGCCTCGAGCATGGCCTCTGATCGGAGCCATCCCGGCGTGAGAGACACCGCCGTCGCGCCATGGGCCGATAATTCGTGTGCCAGGGCAAACGCCATTCGGTTCACCGACGCCTTCGCCAGATCGTAGAAGAAGGACACCCGGTACTTGATGGCGTTGTAGTCGTCGGTTCCGTCAGTCACTTCGACGACCAGACCGCCTGGCGTCTGAATGAGCAACGGTATCGCGTAGTGACTGGTGATCGCATGTGTGTCTACGGTCAGGCGCAAGGTGTGCAGGCCATAGTCCAAAGAGGATTCCCAGACCGATTTGTTCCATTCCATCTTGGTGGCGCCCCATATGTCATTCACCAGGATGTGCAACTTCCCTTGTTCGCATCGGATGCGATCTACCAACGCACTCACCTCGTGAGGCACCAGATGATCCACCTGGACCGCGATCCCTTTCCCAATTGACTCTTGAGACCTGCGCGGCGAAGCGAGCGCATGGCGGGCTTCTCCTAGCTCACTGGATCAGACCAGCCAGAAAACGTAGAATAGTGTCATTTCATTGCCCTTCCGCGCCATCGCCTGTTGTCCCACTGGTTTGATCATGGATATGACTTGGAATGGAAACATCTCTGATCAAGAGAAAGGAGGTTGCCATGAAGTCGCTGCGCAAGATCGAAACGGTCATCGAGCCGGAACCGGTCATTGAAGGCGCCGGCGTGCATCTCAAGAGAAGTATCGCAACGCAAACGTTGGACTATCTTGATCCCTTTCTGTTGCTGGATCACTTTGCATCAAGCGACCCGCGCGACTATAAGGCCGGGTTCCCCTTGCACCCCCATCGAGGAATCGAAACGGTGACCTATGTGCTACGGGGGGAAGTGCATCATAAGGATACGCTCGGCAATTCCGGCAGCATCGGGGCGGGCGACGTGCAGTGGATGACGGCCGGACGCGGCATCATGCATGAGGAAATGCCGCAAGTACGTCCTGAAGGGATCGCCGGATTCCAACTTTGGGTCAACCTGCCGGCGAAGCTCAAGATGATCACGCCGCGCTATCGCGACATCCGGTCAGATGAGATTCCTGAAATCAAAAAAAAAGACGGGGCAAGGATCCGGGTGATTACCGGCACCGTTGACGGAGTCAGTGGACCGGTGACCGACATTGCTGCCAATCCCATCTATCTAGATGTGTTCGTTCCCGCTCACAGCTCATTCATCCAGCCGATCGAACGCGGGCACACGGCATTTGCCTATGTATTCCAGGGCGAGGCACAATTTTCCGGCGATGAGAAAGAAGGTGGCATCAGCGTGTCGCATCCCAGGCTCGTCGTGTTGGGTGACGGTGACTATATGAGGGTGGTCACGGGTGAAGGTCCAGTTCGTTTCTTGCTGGTTTCCGGGCAACCGCTACACGAGCCCATTGCGCGATATGGCCCCTTCGTGATGAACACGAAAGAGGAGATCGAACAGACGCTGTTAGAACTTCGCCAGGGCACGTTCGTCACCACGTGAGAAAAGAAACGGAGATAGGCCGGGCTTCATGACTCGAGGATGCTTCATGCAACCGAATGTCAGATACCCTTCCTCTCAGAGCAGAATAACGAGCGAGTGCCCCCGGATGTCCATTGAGACTTGGAAACTCGACGAGGGCTGAATTCTCAGCAGAATGGATGGTTACTAACGTTTACACACTGCCCAGAAATTTTAGTGGGGCGGTATAACGGGAGGAGCATACCATGACCCACACAACGCGTCGCGACATCCTCATCGGTGGTGGAACCATGCTGATAGCCGCAGCGATGCCGGCCGCAATCACAGCCGCCGGTGCAAAAACGGGAGACTCAACGTTACCGAGCGGCACAACACAAAAAGGAAAACGTTCTACGACGATCACGACCAAGGACGGCACGCAGATCTATTACAAGGACTGGGGCAAGGGACAGCCCGTCGTGTTCAGCCATGGCTGGCCCCTCTCCGCGGATGCCTTTGAAGACCAGATGTTCTTTCTAGCTTCACGCGGATATCGTTGCATCGCGCATGATCGCCGCGGCCACGGCCGCTCGAGCCAGCCCTGGAACGGCAACGACATGGACACCTACGCCGACGACCTCGCGACGCTCGTCGAAACGCTCGACCTGAAGAAGGCGATTCATGTCGGCCACTCGACGGGCGGCGGCGAGGTCGCTCGCTATATCGGCCGCCACGGCACGAAGCGTGTGGCCAAGGCCGTGCTTATCGGCGCCGTCCCACCGCTGATGCTTAAGACGCCTGCCAATCCCGACGGGACGCCAATCGAGGCGTTCGATCAGATCCGCGCCGGTGTCCTGGCCGACCGCTCGCAGTTCTTCAAGGATCTTACTCTGCCGTTCTACGGCTACAACCGGCCAGGCGCGAAGGTCTCGGAAGGTGTACGCGAGTCATTCTGGCTCCAAGGAATGATGGCTGGCTTCCCTGCCTCGTACTTTTGCATCAAGGCGTTTTCCGAGACGGACCTTACGGATGATCTCAAAAAAATCGATGTCCCAACGCTCATCCTCCATGGCGACGATGACCAGATCGTGCCGATCGGCGCGTCGGCCCTTCTCTCGTCCAAGATCATCAAGGCCGCCACGCTCAACATCTACAAGGGCGCGCCCCACGGTATGTGCACGACCCATAAGGACCAGGTCAATGCAGATCTGCTCGCGTTCATCAAGGCGTAGACAATCAAACGCCGGAATGACGACTGACACCTTCCTCGCCGATTGATGCACGACGAAGGAATGGCCCATGCCGACCTGAAAAAGTAGGATGCCCCTGTCTCTTCTGAGGTCGATATCGCTGAATTCGAAGGTGCGTCTTCAAAGGATGCATGGCCGATGTTTCAAGCGATTGAGTTCTTCGCGACCCTGTGCTGCTCGCTCTTTTCAGGAGCAGCGCTGTACATCACCGTCGTCGAGCACCCGGCGCGCATGGGCCTTGAGACACAGATCGCCGTTCGACAGTGGTCTTTGAGCTACAAGCGCGCCACACGGATGCAAGCGCCGCTGGCATTGCTGAGCTTTCTCGCTGGAGTCGTGGCATGGATCATCGGTGCGGGAATAGGCTGGCTCGTGGCAGCGGTTCTCATCGGAGCTGTGGTTCCCTTCACCTTTGTCGCCATCATGCCCACTAACGACCGGCTGCTCGCTACAGATCGAGATCTCGGCTCGGCTGAGACACGTAGGCTGCTCGAACGCTGGGGCACACTCCATGCTGTGCGAACGACGCTGGGTCTTGTGGCCACCGTCATCGATCTCTTGCTACTCGGGTCGGCATAACATGGATGATCATTTATAAAATGCCTAATCCTCGTCGCTTGAACTTGTTAAACTAAACCTATCCATGAAGTAAATCTATTTGTCTCTTGGTAGCTTTTGCCGGCAGGCCTTTCGCAGCGCGCGATACATCGATTGGTGGACCGTGAGGAGTTTCCCCTCTTCCGGATTTGCATCGATCTCCGCCAGCAGCATGGCACGGACTTGCTCCGAGGACATGCCGGTCGCACAGGGATTGATCCAGGCAAGGCTTGTCCCCTGCTTTCCATAGGCGAAGGCAAGATCAAGCCCGTCGACGACACCGACGGCATAGGCCTGCTGCTCCCCTTTGCTTAGTTTTAGCCAGTCCTTTCCGCTCAAAAAACTTTTTGGTACCAATGCCGCATCAATCTCCCCCTGTGCGCCTGGTTGGGAGATGCCCAACAGAAATCCAACCATCAAAAGTCCAAGCCCAACGATCCACTTAACCATGCGCTAGTCCTCCTTTCATATTCATGATGCCCGATGCGAAGGATCGAGAAGAATATCCCGGCAACATTCGGGGAAAAAGAGCTGGGCCACTGCCACACATTCAAGCCCAAACGGGAGATAGCCGGCATAGCCGAGGAGCGGCATCTCGAATATCGTGAACCGGTGGACGAATGGTACGGCATACTCCCAATGCGCCAGGCTCTTGTAGTTCCACAACTCCCAAAAGAATCCACAAATCAATGCCGCCAAAGCGGGCAACCATAGAGATTTCCAAGCTCCTCGCGCCATGCTTGAGAAGATTGATTCCTCACCTGCGATCGTCCGCAGTGACGTGATCAGTAACAGTGGCGCCACCCACACAAGTGGAAACAAATAGGCCGGCCAGATGCCGATACCAACCAGACCGACAGTCGCAAGCAAGAGAACTCCCCACCCCACAACTTTCAGGTGTATTCCTCGAACCGGCCGAAATTGATCCAACCCCGCGCCTAATCGGGAATACGATGCCAATAGCTCCGTTGTGCTCAGCACGGCTGGAAGCACCGTAGAGAATGGCAACGTCGCGTGAAGGAAATATTCAAATGGGGTGAACTCTTGCACGCCGATGTAGTACCAGTTCTGCACGAAGCGATTCAGATACTCGAAGAACCACCAGAAGACTGAACTGAGAGGAAACAACCAGAGAAAATCGCCGCGCCGATCCAGCATCACACAGCGTCCCGCGCGGCTGAAAGTCCAGGCATTGACGAACAGGATGTATCCGAGCCACAAGGGAGTAAACGTGAACGGCTGAAACGGTTCGAACCATGTGAAGCGATTCCACGCCAGTACCCAGGTCAGGGCGGTCACAGCAACCCCGAGCCATCCCCACCGAGGAAATGCGCGAGAGGGCAGGGGTGTCCTCTGGAGGGTAACGCGTGACGTCACCATGCGAACGACAAACGGGGAGACGGACACGACAATCGAGAGCGCAAGGGCGACATATCCAGGCCAGGAGAACGGCGCATGCTGGACGTAGCGGGTGCGCGGTGGGAACTCGAGATAGCGATCGAGCGGTTGCCCGGCAATCACAATCCCCAGCAGCGGTAAGCCCACGAGCAATAGCACCACTAGAATGATTTTCGCCACGATGCGCGTCACCCCTCCCGACGCCTTCGCATGAAGCGCTGTCCGCTCCTATTTTATTGTTCGTGATCCGTGGCTTCCATCATAACCTTTCCCCCATCACGCATCACGTACTGTGCTTGCCAGGCGCCGTCAGCCATATGCGATGTGCTGTTTCTCTACCTCCTCTGCCCCGTCCCATCTTGCTATAATTCCCCCGCTGTGGAGGACCGCTTATGCGTAGACGGTACGACCACATTGACCTGAGGGTGCGCAGTCTGGCCGAGACGCAATCCTTTTACGAGACTCTCCTGCCAGCACTTGGGTTCACACGCGACGTCCGGATCGAGGGATGGCTACAGTTTGAAGCAGCCGGCGCCGACAGCGCTCCTGAATTTTTTGGCGTCGCTGAGTCGTCACAGCATGTGGCCAACGAATGCCGAATCGCCTTTTGGGCAGATAGTACAACAGAGGTCGACCGGTTGACTGAGATCGTCGTCCGGGCGGGAGCTCGCAACGTCGAAGGCCCCGGGTATCAAGAGGGGCCTGGCTACTATGCTACCTTTTTCGAGGATCCCTGTGGCAATCGTTTGGAAATCTGCCACCGGGCTGAGGGGGCCAGATGAGATCCTTTTCCCTCTCAATGGCCGTTTGGGAAACGATCCGCGACGAGATTCAGGGTAATATTGCGCTCAAGAAACGCCTTTCCTCCGGCGAGCATCAGTGTGAACCCCTCCGTTGAGTCGAGCGCTTGTTTGACAATCTCATCGCCATCGCCACTAAAGCCACTATTCGTCACACTGACAAACGTAGTGTTATCTGATCGAGACGTAAACACCCACTCCACCGTCGTAGCTGTGCCATCTGTCCCCCACTCGATGAGTATTCGCTCATTCTCCTCAATCGCATTCACGCTCACCTGCACGGAGTGACCATACATTTCCCAATCCCAGCGGATCTGTTTGCCCGCTTGTAGCCTCCCGCTTCCTTTGGTAAACCAAAACTTTGACGTAATGTCCGGGTTCACAAAAGCCTCAAATACTTCTGCGACGGGTTTGCGAATAAGCATTTCTGCCTTTGCAACCGGTATCTGTTGGATCTGCATACACACCTCCATCGAGTGGTCGTGATTCTCCACGTCTTTCGGAAGCATCCTCTCGCGCCGGTAGCCTACCACCATATAAATGGTAAACGGAATGAATGGTATCAGCGGGAAGAAGGTCGTTGAACACTTATGTACTGACTCATGGTAGCGAGCACGTTGCGTTGTCGTGGTACGAGCCTCGATCGTCTCGGCGGGCCTAACATCACGAAGTGTTCGAAATGATCCAGCCTGCATGATGTTCACGAGACAATCTGTCGGCGGTCGTGGGTTCTGGTCGCACGCTCGCGTCAAAAAGCAGCAGTTGTTCGATGCACGACGCAGTCATGGACCGGTCCGACAGTGAAGGCATAGAATGTTCGTACGTGCGTTGCTCCAATGGACCACGAATATCTCCAACGTAGCCGATGAAGGATGGAAGGGGAAAGGACTATGTCACAGAAATTCGCAGGGAAAGTCGCCCTCGTCACCGGCGGCAATAGCGGGATCGGTCTGGCAACGGCTCTCGCATTTGCGAAAGAAGGCGCGCGTATCGTCATCACGGGACGCGATCAGGCAACCTTGGACCATGCGGCAGCACAGCTCAACGAGAATGTCATCGCTGTGCGAAACGATGCGGGGAGCCTCGCCGACGGGATCAAGCTGGTCACGCTGCTGCAACAGGAGGGCGTCATGCTCGACGCGGTGTTTATCAATGCCGGCATGGCCAAGCTCGCTCCGTTCGAATCGGTCGGGGAGGAGATGTGGGACGTGTCTTTCAACACCAACGTGAAAGGTCCATATTTCTTGATCAAGGCATTACTACCACTCTTGAACCCGGGAGCCGCCATCGTGCTCAACGGCTCGATCAACGCTCGCATCGGCATGCCTAATACAAGCGTGTATGCCGCCAGCAAGGCCGCCTTGATTTCGCTGGCGAAGACGCTGTCCTCCGAACTGTTGAGCCGGGGCATTCGTGTCAATGTGGTAAGCCCTGGCCCTGTCAAGACACCCCTCCTTTCCCGTCTGGGTCTCCCTGCGGAGCAGCTCTCCGAAGTCGCAGCGGGCATTCAGGCCCAGATCCCCCTGAAGCGATTTGGAACCCCCGAGGAGATCGCGAGCGCTGTGCTGTATCTTGCCTCGGCTGAGTCGGCATATATCGTGGGCACCGAGCTGGTGATAGATGGCGGCATGAGCCAGCTCTGATGCTCATGAATCACATAGTGAGATTAACGAAACGCTCGCGGGGTCCCGGTACCTAAGTCTGCAGATCGCCCTCGATGTGGTGCAATGCGCGTTTAAGAAAGGACCTGCTCCTTGTTCTGCGGCTATCTTCCCGGATCTGATTCGCGAACAGTACCTTTCCTTCTTTGCGAGTACCCTACACAGCCCTGTGTGACGCTCATATCGCTTGTAGAGTGATGGCTACGGCCGAGACTTTGCAGTAGACTGGCTCGCAACAGATCGCTGAAGCTCCCCGTTTGCCGGATGGGTAACCCACGGCAAAATTATTAATGAGGACTCACACATGCCTGCGTGGCTATTTCCTGTACTCAAGGCCGTTCTCCCGCATGTCGTCAGCATTATTTCTTCGACTGCGCCGGTCTTTACCAAGAAAAGAGCTGATGCCGCGACCAACCAGGCGATCTTGCTGCAACAACAGATTACGGAGCTTCAAACAGCTGCAGCTAAGAACGATGCACACATCAAGAAGCTAGCAGTGCAGATTCAAGGTATCATAGAGGCTTTGGAGGAGGCCGCATCAATTGCGGAGAGACGGCATCGAGGCCTTCTGTTTCTTTGTATCGCGGCAGCCGTCCTGTCGGTCATATCTCTGGGCACTGCCTTATTCATTCTTGTTGCGAGCTGAGTCCTCGCTTGGCTGATTCCTCACTACCAACTTGTCGTCCTTCCTCAAAGCAGGCCAAATATACCCCTTGACCTCCTCCATCGTCGAGCACAGTATGACGGTACGACGTTTCTGCCTCGCTGACTGTCTCGTCCTTCGCGCTTTTTAGTCTTTTCTAAGGCGACCGATTCTCCAGTCTCCGGCGCTCTAATGCCGCTATCACTCTGATCTCTTCGGGCAGTACTCATAGGGAGAGGGAGTTTCGAGGTGTGCTTTGCGGCTGAGCCATTTTGCGCAAAGGTGGGCCAGCATATGCGTCACCAACCAGGAAATGCGAGGCTCTGGGACAGTCTGATCCAGAAGGCATGTGATAAACGTTTAGATACCGCAAGGAGGGTTCGTGATGGCACAGCAGAAACCCATTACCGACCGGATCTTCGAATTCCTTCAATCGTCCCCTGAGTGTGAGTTCGAGGCCTTGGTGACTCGCTATCCGGAATTCACTTGGAACGAGCTTTTTCTCGAAGTGAATCGCTTGAATAGAACAGGCCTGGTCAAAGTGACAAGGGGTGTGGGGATATTTACCATCACACACACCACAGCGGCGAAATGAGTTCGGCACCGAACACTATACCTGGCCCATTTCCTGTCTCACGGCGATCCGGCTTCTTGTTCGTCGCCTCTGTTTCGTCTCTCGTCATTTGTAGACGATCCTGTCTCCAAGCATGCGAACCACCGATCGAACGACACTTTCCCCTCCTTCTATCCTTATAAACCCATTTGCTCGTCGTGCGCTCCCCCTTCGCTACAAACTGAATCGAGCGGGCTCGAAGAGGGACCTGACGCCGACGAGGTAGATCTGTCCGATAGGACCAAATGACAGTTTGCGCGTCCAACAGGCTTCCACTAACTTGATGGTTCGTTCCTTCTCTGTCGGCACAGGTGTATGCACTTCGAACACTTGTTTCTTCCTGGGAGATCTAGGCATTAAGAGGAGAAATCCTCCCTCGCTGGCATTGAGAGACAAGGCGGGCCCATTTGACAGTTCGACGATTTCGTAACCATTGACTTGGGCAAGCTGATACACACATGGCTGGATCTTGAGCACACGTTTGGCAATTCTACGCTCTGGATCGGCTGACTGCTCTCCTTTTTTCGGTATCTTCGAGGGGGTCACTTGTAGCCTTGCTATAGACCCCCGTTTGTTCACTTGCTCACCCATCTATTCCTCCTTGCGCGTGGAATCAGTCGTCTCCCCGCTCGTATGAAAGACTGTATTGAAATCGCGTTGCACGCCAGCCACCGGGACTTGCAAGCCTATGCGCTTCGCAGCATGAAATATCATTATCTATGGGGTCCTGGTCGATTAAGTCAGATGAGAAATCCGTGCCTCGGCACGATCACCTGAGTAGACATAGGATCGAAACGCCAGGGCGAGCATCATCATCGCCGCGAGACTAATTCCGATCGCATCCATCACCAGATCATCGACGGAGGAGTGCCGGCCCGGAACCGCTCCTTGAAACACTTCAGTCCAGAGACCGAACACAAAGGCTGCCGCCGCTGCGACGGGAAGCGCATAGGCTAGTGGCCATCCACGATGTTCCAGGCCGCGAGTCAGCAGCATTGCCAAAAGTCCATATCCCAGCGCGTGGGCCCAATCCAAGAGTCTGACAGGCAACTGCACCATCAGATGTCCGGAAAGACCGACCCCCGGCGTAATCATCGCGCCGAAATACAGCAACCCCATGTAGCCCAACACGATTCCAATTCCCACCATCACCTCCATCACCTCCCAGGAAATATGCGCGTGTCGGAGAGTACAGACATTCAAGGAAGGGAAGCTATTAGGCATTGGTAGGGGGACGCCACGACCTGGTCATCCTCTCAGTCCGCTAAATGGACAAACTGATGGGATGGAAGCGTCAATGAGCCCCCCCCCTTCCCCCTGAGGATAGATCTCAAAAAGAACCAGGGGTTAGATCCTACAGTCCCAACATTTTATTCAAAAACTGGGGGATGCATGCTGAAGGAGGCTCGCGCCTCATTTTTCGAAGACAAACATGGCCAAGCATACGTGACTCGCTCAACAAGATGCGCTCCCTCTTTCCTTCCCGCTCTGACCTAAAGCCATTCCCCATGAGCTACGCACTCGCGCGAAGAAACTTCCTCCGTCTCCAGCGAGTGTTTCCGCTCAAAGTGCACGGTGCGAAAACGCTCGACACGTCGCGGAAAGGCATCACGCATCTCCTAGGTGATTTTTTCTCAAAGTGGTTATTGGATCATATACATTGAAAATTGACGCGTCGGGTTGCAACCCTGACAATCGGCCTACAGCTTGCATTCTCTCCTGTCTCGATCTTTTGAAAAGGAGATGTATGCAGGTTGACCTACAACACTTCGACCCTGAGCGGTTTTCATTTCATGAACACCCCGTCCTGGTGATTGATAATTTTTGGACCGACCCAGGGTGTCGCCGTCCATGCGGGCCGCATCCACCTCGGCGACCATCGCGGCCGAGGCTGCCGGGTCGAGCGTGCGAACCGGGTCCGCGTCGAGCCGGTCCACGTCGTCGGGGGTGGGCAGCGCGGGCGCTGGCAGCACGGCCGCGCTGTCTGTTCCCTCGCTCAGCAGGGGCGCCGC
>JBBRRM010000006.1:0-20471 GCA_038275915.1 Nitrospirales bacterium | reverse complement strand
ATCCAAAGAAAGAGCTGGAGAAATATTGACGCTGCGATAGAAACCCAAACGCTGATGGAGCCGCATGACATGTGGTTGAGCGGGGCCAATTACTGCCAGACGATCCTGCGGGCGGAATCCAATTGCTAGCAACGTTCGAAATTCAATCAGCCTCCTCGCTCTCAAGTCGCGCCCTGTCAGACGAATCGCAAACGGCTTTCCTACCGTTCCACTGGTATGCACGACTTGACAGGCTGCAAGATCGATCCCCTTCGCGGTGATGCGTTCCACGCCTGCCGTCCTGAGATCGTCTTTCGTCGTGATCGGTATATGCTTGAGGTCGTTAACGGTCTGTATCTCCTCCGGTAACAGTCCGACAGACTGAAAGAGCGATCGATAATAGGGCACATTCTCATACGCGTGCCAAATCATGGCCTGAAGCTTTTGGTCCCGCACAGCTTCTAACTTCGCAGGAGACAACCTGCGATGATTCATCAACCGTCGAAGTTCCAGCGCCTCGCCGATCATACCGGCAGACCTTGCTTGCACTTCGACATAACCGGCCTGAATTTGCCAGATGCCTCGGGCTCCAACGCTGTATAGTATTCGCTGTCGATCACGGCGGACTCTCCGAGCAGTCGGCGCAAATCAGCAAGAATGGCTCCGACAACTAGCTGATACGATTGATAATCCACTGTGACAAGCCTCAGCTCAAATCGCTCTGGCTTATGCTGCATGAGTTGGTATTTCAACACTTCGTTCCTCTGGCTCAACACTGCCCAAACCGCCAGGGGATGAACAAACCCTCCGTCTGTAAGAGATAGAATATCCTCGACCCTGCCCTCAAGCTCGGAAAGCATCGGCAAGATGCGACCACATGAGCATTTGCCAGTCGATAGGGACGCGACATCCCCGAGGCGATAGTTGAGAAGGACAGTTCCTCTGTTAACGAGGTTAGAAATCACCACCTGCCCCTTGCCTCCGGCCGGGACATCTGCGTCGTTCGCGCTCATGATTCTTACGTGACAGAGGTCATCATGGAGATGAAAACCATGCCGGGCTTCACAAAAAAAGCCGATCTTGAAAGCTTCAACCGCATTGTACATTGAGAGGACTGGTACACTGAACTCCCTCTCGATAAACGCCTTCCCGGGATCGGTCATACATTCCGCTCCATAGAAGAGCACCCGTGGGAGATGCATCTGGATCCCCTTGAACCTGAGGGTCCTGAAGAGCGCCTCCAAATAGGAGCCATAGCCAACGAGGATGTCAGGCCGGAAGGTATTGATCGCATCGACGATCTGCTCGATGGGCTGCAAGACATCTAACAGCAGGCGTGGTCTGGAAGAAGAAGCGAACGTATGCTTTTGATAATATTCCCAGACTTTGATAATCGTGGACCTAGGCCGGACGATGTAAGCTTCTCTGAGGCCAAACCTCTTGCCGCACATGGTCGAGAGAACAGATCTTTCCCGTTCCCCGTATGCGATGTTGGCGAGGAGCGAGTCGTAATCATGTTGAATCGTGGAGGGCTCTCCAGTGGAACCGCTCGTCGTAAACGCGATTGAGCTCTTCCCTCGCTTCGATGTGGAGATAAAGAGACTTGGGTTCTTACGGACTATGGACTTCTCCACGAGGGGAATGCGGCGAAGGTCATGAACCGTTTTGATGCTCTGCGGATCAATGCCTTCCTTTCGAAAGAGATTCTGGTAATAGGGGACTGTGCCTGCTGCGTATTTGACAATCTGTCTAAGCCTCGCATCGCGAAGAGACCACAACTCCTCTTCTGATAAATAAGGAATATTTCGCTGGCCACTCAAGCTCGCGCAAACTACGCCACTTCCGTACACCTTGTTGAGAAAATCTTTAATCATCGCGCGCGCCGCCCGGATGAACCTGCCTCTTCTCAGCTCGGACGGCGATGAAGTGCCCGGTCAGATACCGCGTTGGCCATTGCGACATTCTTTCGAATGCCTGCAGCCAGCGCAAGAAATGTTGTTGGAGGGGAGGCTTCGCGCGTGAGCACAAGAGCTTTGCGACAAGTACGGCGATAATACGGGGACAGTGCAGCACCGCCGTGACATCCCTCACTTCGAAGCCTACCTCCCGCAGCAACTTCTGTAACCGCCAGGGACCGCATGTGGCGCCGACAAAGTAGGGAACGACACCCAGCCGGTTCAAGAGTTTGAACGGAAGATAGTTGCGAGCCGCAATAATCGGATTCGTCAGATTATCCAGAGTCACGATGAGCTGCCCTTCCTTGCGAAGCACTCGGTGCAATTCCCGCAAACTCACAGTGATCTCCTCCAGCGTTTGGAAATGATCCAGCGTGGAGTTTGACACCACAATGTCGAAGGACTCCCGTCGGAACGGGAGATAGCGTACATCTGCACAGGCTCCCCGAACGCTCGTCTCGCCATAACAGGCCAATTTCACGTTCTTAAGTGACAGATCCATCCCGACGACGCTGTGAGCACGGGCCTGCAGGAATCGAATGAGTCCCTCTCCCACCGCTTCGTCAAACGTATCGGTCTTTAACAAACGAGGAACTGGCTGTTCGGGAAGCCAACGAAAGAGAAGGGATTGATTGATCGCGTCACTATGTTTTCGCCAGAGCCGATCCGGGCGGGTCTTCTTCCACTCGTCCGCAACGGATTCCCAGTAACTTGTCTCCCCAAGTATCACTATGTCGCTTCCCCCCACTTGAACAGTGGAAGTGTAGGGCCTTTAGAGCTTCCCCACAATACCTCACAGCTCGAGTAAGGTCCCACAAAAGAGGGGTGACAAGCCATCACCGCTCGATTCGGGATTGCTGACTGGAGCTCGCATGTGATGCGATTTCCACAATGTGTGACTGTTTCAGCCGAGAGGTCGGTGTGACTGGTCTTGCACATCACTATCGCGCAGGGAGCGGTGGCCACAATTCATCATGGCCAGGCATAGTAGGCCGACCCCAATCCAAACCAGCTCGCGGAAACGCCGTAGGAGCGCAAACGTGATGCCGGTCACGTCACTGTAGCCGAAGGCTTTTAATAGAAGCAGATTGCCGCCCTCTTGTGCGCCGAGACTGCCGGGAATGAAGAATGTACTGCCTTTGATGAAAACAGACAGCGCCCCGATAGAAATGGCAGAGGCTGCCATCGCCGGCCCGCCGAGATAATAGATGATGACGTACACTTCCAACGCTTCCGCCATCCATCCGAGAAAAAAGAGTCCCGTGGACATATAAAAGGCCGGGCGGTGATGCGTATAAAACTCGAGAATCGTTCGGTCGAGTTCGCGAAGCTTCGTTTCACGCGCTTCAAGAAATCCGATCCGAAAACCCAGTTTCCGCAATGTCTCCAATACCCAGATACCAAGCCCGCGCCGCTGCACAAACATGAAAGCCGCAGTCCCGAAGGCCAGCAAGCCCACGCTCAAGAGTGCTGCGGCCACGATCTGACCGGATGAATCATTCCCGCCTAACAGCCACACACCCAGTGCGATGCCGAGCAGGATGAACAGGACTTCGGCAATGGTCATGGTCGTTTTTGCAATGATGACCGACGCTAACCCTTCAACCAGCGGTACGTGATGTTTCTTGAGCAGATAGGCTTTGAGCGGCTCGCCGCCGACATAGGCAGTCGGCGTGGTCATGTTCACCACTTCACCGGCGGTACGGATTGCGAGCACGCGCCAGAATGGAACACCCTTTGCCGACGGACCCAGTGTGACTTTCCATCCGTACGCTTCGACGACATACATGATGACGGAAGGAATCAATAAGACGAGGAGCGCGGCCGGCCCGAGTTGCGCCGCCGCATCGTGGATGCGCCCAAGCCCGATATGCCACACGAGCAAACCAAGAGTGAGGAGACCGAAGACGAATAGGAGATATCGCAGCACGCGCGGTTAGACACTCATATCTTGGTCGCCCTACAGGCTGAAGGCCGAACGACCCCCAACATCAGCAGAGAGAACAACACGGAGCCGATCGCGGCCATCCAGAGGAACCAATCGAGCTTGCCGATCACTGAAAAAAGCAACACGATGACGGAAAAGTCTCGGCTCGCGACGTTTTTGAGCATGAAGTCTGACCAGGCAGCCTGCGCTGATGTCTTCCATCCACTCGCGGCCTTGATCTTCTGCGCGCGAGTGACGAGCCAGAATGAGAACCCATTCCCAAGGACCGCTGCCGAACCCAGAGCAAGTGGAACCCACGCCCCCTCGTTCCCCGCCAGGCGCAGGTATGAGCCCACGGCGATCCCGGCAAAGATCGCCATGTGCACCACATTATCCATTGCGATATCGAGCCAAGCCCCGAAGGGCGATTCGGTGAATGTGAGTCGTGCCACCTCTCCATCGCAACAATCGATCACCGCCGCCAATTGGAACAGCAGCGCTGCAATGATGCCGGCGCTGTAGGTACCGACGCCAAAGCCGGCGGCCGCGACCAACCCAACCACGGTGGCAAGGATCGTAATGGCATTGGGCGAAAGGCCTGCGGCAAGGAAGATGCGCGTGAACCAGCGGGAGATTTTTCGATTGAAGAACCGGTCGACGAAGCCCTCGAATTCGCCCTTGAGGGAATTGAAAAGCTTCCTCTCGGCAGCCTGCACATCCGCAACATCGCGCACGTCCTGATACCAGTGGGACTGGTTCGTCTCCGTGGACAACACCCGCACGTGGCCATCTACCGCAGCCCGTTCGAGCCATCGACGAATCGGCACCCGGCCGGCTTCTATGCCGGCCTGACCGGCAGCATTCATGAGACTGGCCGGAAGCACCACCAGGTCCGTCGCCACGAGCGCTGTGTCGTCCCGGTTCGATGTGATCGAGACAAGTCGTCCCGCCCGCACCTTCACGCGCAAACCCGGTCGGCGGGACTGTCGACTTCGCTCGCTCTCGGTACCTGCCACGACGATGGCCTGTCCCTCCTGCACTTCGCAGCGCAGGTTCTCGATCAAGGGGCTCGCGAACACCCCCTGCACGCCGGAAAGGAGGCAGAAGCCGCGAACTTCAGCGGCGAGCGCTTCCCACGTTCTTGGATCATCCAGTGGAAACTCCCGAATCGGCATCCACCGCACGGGGATCGTCACGCGAGGTCCTTTGCCCAATGCCTGTTTGAGTTGATCTTCCTCCGGCCCGACTAACACCATGAGTTGTCGAATACCGGCGCGCTGCAGGGTCAGCACCGTTCGCTGGAAAAGACCGATGCCCACGACGCTGGTGAGGGGACCGACCTCATCTGCACACAATCCGGCCGGCTGGCCCAACAGGCTTACCGAGGGCAAGAGAATCGCTGTGCTCAATCCCTGCACGTCGGCACGCTTCTGTAGGAGGCTCTCGCTCATATTCTATTTCGCATCCCGTATCTCGCAAGACCAGTAGGCGCTTCACGAACGACGCAATTACAGTCTCGGCAGCACGTCCATTTCCGCCTTGGTCACATCCTCCATGAAATCAATTTCGGTCCAGGGCAGTCCACCGATCTTCTCATGACCGACTTTGACATCCCGAAAAAACTCCACGAGAGCATCCTCGTATTCCATTTGCCACATCTCACGATCCACATAGGCCGCGAGCGATGCAACCATGCGGGGCGTATCGGCCTGCCGAATCTTGAGGAACCCCACGCCTTCTCCGGCATAGTCATAATGCAACGGCATCTGTTTCGTCAGTGCAATCACGCGACCACCCTCGACCACCACCATGCACTCCTCTCCGGTCTGCTTGACGGTTTCGTCCATGAGCAGCGCGTTCTCGCAGGGAGATTCCACCAAGCGGCGCAAGATTTCTTGATGAAAGAGCACATCCGCATCCATGACGAGCGCGTCGTCATCCAACGCGGTGCGTGCGATCCATAATGATGAAATACTGCCACGGTGGAACTGCTCGTTCACGAGGAAATTCACACGCACGCCACAAGAGTTTGTTGCCACGGCCTCGCGAATCATCTCCTGCCTGTAGCCCACGACTATATCGGCACGGTGAATGCCGAGGCTGCGAAGCGAGGTCAGGTAGCGATGCAAGAGAGTCCGGCCGCCGATCTCAATGAGGCACTTCGGGCGATGTTGCGTGATCTGCCACAAGCGCTTCCCTACCCCGGCCGCGAGGATGATGGCTTTCATACTTTACTGCAAATCCGTTCAAATGCATCGAGGAAGCCGACCAACTGCGCCTCGGTGAGCGCGCCCATGTTGGCCACACGGAAGATTTTGCTCTCGAACTGCCCTTGTCCCGCATAGATGACGTAACCCTGCTCTTTCAGTCGATCGTGCAACGACTCGTACGTCACGCCGTCGGGTAGATGATAGGCGGTGATCGTATTGGACTGTCGTTCAGGGGTCAGCACCGGCTTCACGCCAAGTTTTGCCATGCGGTCTCGGATTAAAGTCGCGAATTTCTTATATCGCTGAATCCGTTTGGGAACCCCTTCTTCAATGAGTTCATTCAACGCTTCGTCGAACGCATAGTAGACCTGAACGGCCGGCGTGAACGGAATGGTCCCGCGGCCCTGGTCATCCACATATTGAGTGATATGAAGATAGACCGACCGTCTGGGGTAGGTACGCATCCGCTCCAGAAACCCCTTGCGGACGAGCACGAACGACAGGCCGGGAAATCCCTGGATACACTTTCCGGATGTGCCTGCCACCATATACATGTGAGACCCGGCGATATCCAGTGGCTCCCCTGCCAAGGCACTGACCGCGTCCAGAATAAACACCCGGTTCTGGCTGTCGACGACATCCGCAATCTCTTTGACCGGATTGATGAGTCCGGTGGTTGTCTCATGGTGGACCATTCCAAGTGCATGCACTTCCGGATGTTGGCGAAGCGCGAGCCGCACCCGTTCAGGATCCGGCCGGGTCGTCCAGTCGTATTTAAGTTCAGACGCACCCAGGCGATGCAGGCCGACCATTTGAGAAATGCGCTCGCCATACACACCGTTGTTGAGCACGAGCATTCGTTTGCCATGCGGAATCGACGACATGACGGCGGACTCTACGGCTGCCGTTCCCGATCCGGTCAAGATGACCGCCGCATAATCCGCTTCCGCTCCCGGCACAAAGAGCGTCAGGAGCTTCGTCTGAATTCCGTGCAAGAGTTCGGTAAATTCCGACTCCCGATGGCAGATATCCGGACGCAAGAGCGCCTGCCGCACCCGTTCCGACACATTGACCGGTCCTGGATTCAATAAGATCATCTTATCTCTCTTTCTTCCCTAACCGATAAAAACGATCGAGACCGCTCCGTCTGCGCGTGTCCCCCGAGGGCTTTCTCAAGCCTCGCGTTGCGCGAGCAAGAGAGCGGTTCAGGCTCATTCAATCGCTTTCATAAACCGCTTCGTTATGTCCGGCGGATCAAGCATTACACGCCCGACATCTTCCACCATCTCATTGACTTTCACCAGCAACAGGCTGGGGCCATCTTTCTTCAGCATATCTTTGAACTCGTAGACAAGATCTTCGCGTTCCCGCACCCGCTCGACGTTCACATAGCCAGCCGCCTTCGCCACCTTCTCAAGCGGGACCACATTGGAAATCGTCGGCTGATTGCCGGTACTCCCATACACCTCGTTGTCGAACACCACATGAATAAAATTCTTCGGTTTGAGGGCGCCGACCGTGGCCAGGGTGCCCATGCCCATCAACACATTCCCATCGCCGTCGAATATGATGACCTGCTTGTTCGGCTTGGCCAGCGCCACACCCAGTCCGATTGCAGACGCCGCGCCCATAGACCCGATCATATAAAAATGGGTCGGACGATCGGCAATTTTGTAGGCCTCGCGCGAGGGAAACCCGTTACAAATAATCACCGGCTGATCAGTCAGCAATTCCAATAAAGCCGCCATCGCCATCGCCCGACTCTGCATCGTTCCTTGCTCCGGCCTCATGGATGCAACCCTTTCACGATACCTTTCGTGATCAACAGGGCGACGGGGATTCGCTGTTTCATAAATGTTTCCGCCAGCCATTTCAGATCGTCGACCGCCGTCTTTTCCGATAGGGTCCGATGAGGAATCTTCATCGTGTCGAGAAACTGAGGCATTACCTCGCCCATCACCAGATGCTCCGGTGCATCCTTGCCTTGATAGCCGCGCCAGGACACAATCAAAATACAGGGTTGGCGATAGATCACGTTCAACGAAATGAGGGCGTTCAGAGAGGTGCCCAGTCCGGAATTCTGCATGAGGACTGCCGGGACCTTGCCGGCCATATAGGCCCCGGCGGCCATCGCGACCGCTTCATCTTCTCGAACAGCCGGGGTATAGAGATGCCGCGCCATCAATTCGGCAATGATGCCGCCCAGCATCGAATCCGGGACTCCCGTGAAGAAATCCACCCCAATATCTTGTAGCGCTTGAACAAACGTATCGCTTTCAATCATCAATCGGTTCCTCGTCTTCACGCACATGGAAAAGCGGGCGCATTATAAGCTATGCCTCGAGACATTCTCAACAAAACTGAGGGAGTTGCGCCATGCGAGCGGCCATGGTAGCGTTCTGACATGTTCGGACGACAAAGGAATCACGCGGGCCGACACGCCCTTCTGGGACTCCTGTTCTGCATGAGCCACCCTTTTCTCGCCCATGGGGTGCCGATGGTGAACGATCCGAATGGTTTTCAGAGCTTGACCTGGGGTGCCACCCTGACTACCAGGCCGGACTTGGAAATCGCCAGGGCTGGTCCACATGTGAATGAATACCAGTTGAGGGATAGCCCGCCGTTATTTGCCGGAATCCCGGTCGAAAGCGTCCGCTTCTTGTCGGTCGATGAACAATTCGCCCGGGTGACCATCCGCTATCACGGTGGCGATTTGCACAAACAGATTCTGACGTATCTGGAACGACAGTTCGGGCCCCTAGAGCGCGCCCCAGGGCAGATGATTCGGGGCCTCAGCCAGCAGTATGATTGGCGCGGGACCGATACCGAAATCACCTTGACCTATCATGCAAACACGGAACGTGGGTTTATTTTTATCGACAGTCGTACCTTGGCCCCGCGGTTCAACGACCATCTCGCTGATTCAGCGGAGTAACATGCGTCCTAATCCTCACACAGAGTCGTGGATCCATCGCATTTTCTTCGTCAGCCTCTTCATGTCGCTCATGCTGCAGGGCTCTCTGGCATTCGCCGTCCCGATGCAGAACGATCCGAACGGCTTCGAGGGAATCCCCTGGGGCGCAACATTTTCTGAGACCGACACCTTCATCAAAGTCGAGGATGCCGGTCGGTCTCAAACATACGAGCTGAAGACTGGGACTCCTTCGCTCGGCCCCGCCAAGGTCGATTCTATGCGATTTGTCACCTCCGAAGGCAAATTCGCGCGTGTCACTGTTCGCTACCAAGGCAAGGTAACCCACGATCAAATCCTCACGTATCTCCAATCCCTCTATGGCTCACTCGACCGCACACCAGGACAGATCGCCACCGGCTCGGTCAAATTCTTTAGCTGGACCGGATTCGAGACAGATGTAAACCTCCGATACGAAACCGGCACCGATCGCGGTATCATCTTCTTCGAGAGCCAGGAACTCCGTCGCAAAATCACTGAGGGTAATTCACCCACCGTGTTTTAATCGGCGCCACGGTCCCCTACCTATCCGTTCCAAAACTCTTAGCAGGATGGTCAAAAAAAGGCCGTCCCGCAAGGCCGCAGCCGATCAAAGCAGCGAAGGCGTAGCATCTGGATTATATTGAGGATACTTTCAATGGAGGAACGACGCTGACGGATTTTTTCAGCATCCTGCTAGAATCCCCTGCAAATTGTACCTAATTGCACACTCCTCCCCCCCCTTCTTCTGGTGGCCTTCTATCCCCTCTCTATAGGGGTGGCCGAAATCCTGGGATGCGGTATGCTCAATACTGTCGAATGGAACACCAAACTGGGTATAACCACTGAGGAGGCACCGATGAAGCTGGATCACCCCGTGCTCAAAGGCAATAACCAGAAACCTCATTCGCTCTTGGACCGGCGCTATGCCGAACGAGTTCCGATCCGGTATCGAATCAGTTATTCCGGAGAAGAAGGTGCACGAATCATCAAAGGAGAGGGAACCCTGAAGGACCTCTCTAAAACCGGATGCAAGATCGCGGGCGCTATCACGAGTTCACTGGGTACCACCCTTACCCTGCTTCTGCATCTTGAGGATGGACAGGCCCCTATGCGCCTTGCCAACGTTGTCGTCTCCTGGATGGCCGAAGATTCGTTTGCAGTCAGATTCCCCAGGCTGTCCGCAGAGGAACGGAAGCGTGTACAAGAAGTTATCTGGAAAAATGCCAGCCTGTCGACCTTGGAAGACCGACGGACGGCGTTCCGCATCGTCTAAACATTGATCCAGTGTGAAGGAACCAACCATGCATACTCACCTCGTTGCTCCAGTCGCGGAACAATTTTCTCGCTGCGATATTCCGGGATGTTACTCCGGCCAGAAACTGATGGCTATGACTTGGTCGCCAGCCTCTCACCGAGCGATACTGCGATTCGCGGGAGTCGATCGGTCAAACCAAGCATGAACCTGGCCCTCTTTGCCACCCTTTCAATACGGATTCCTCAACCAGTCCCCCTGAGCGTCTTGGTTGTGAAAAACGCATAGAGAACCGAGCTGCTCCGCATCGCTCACTGGAACAGAGCTGATTACGCCGTCTCCTCCTGAATCACATAAACCACTCCACATTCCGAAGCGAATTCCTTTGTTTGCTTGCACACATCATTCAAGCCCGCGTGGGCTCAACCTCAAGTCCCTGATCGCTCTTGCAACTGTTCGGCAGATCGGCACCTTGGGCTCTTCAACCCTCTCTGCTAGTGTTTAAAAAAAAGCATCTGCTCGCCAGAAACTATAGTCCCAGCGGCCATAGCATCCTACTGCAGCAACAGTTATCGTTTGTTGTCAGGGCGCTTCTCAGCATGTTATCGTTCCATGGTGAGTAATCACTCACTCACTAGGGTGGCTGCCCAATGAACCAGATATCGCGACACATGCGTCCTTCCAGCTCAGAGCGCCAGGCCGGGCTGATTGCCGCGGCGGCGTCTCTGTTTGCAGAGAAAGGGTTTAACGGCACCACAACAAGGGAAATTGCCAAGGCGGCCGGCGTGAGCGAAGCCTTGGTCTTCAAATATTTCCCGACCAAGCGGCTGCTCTACGCCGCGATCCTGGCAGAAAAAGTGACCGTCAACGAATTGCTCGAAGCGGTGGAGGAAGCAGCGAGGAAGCACGACGATCATCGCGTGTTTACATTGATTGCGAGCTATCGCATTCGCCCTGACGTCGATTCGACGCTCTTACGACTCCTCTTGTTCAGCGCGTTGGAAGGACATGAACTGTCCGACATGTTCTTCGGCAAGCATCACAAGGTGTTCTATGACCACCTCGCCGCCTACATCCGCACAAGGGTTGAAGACGGCGCATTTCGCGCGGTCGACCCGCTCCTGGCAGCTCGCGCGTTCATCGGCATGGTGGTCCATCACCGTCTGCTCCATGAGATCTTCGGGGTCCCGATGCATCAGTCCCATGAGAACACAGTGGCAACCTATGTTGACCTCTTTCTGACCGGGCTGATCAAGAAACCGGACAACAAAACCCCTGAGAGGCAATCGCGGTGAATTCTCTGAAGCAACATCCGATTGTCACGCTAGGGATCGTTATTTTCTTTGCCGTCACGGCTCTCGTCGTGTTTCGTCTCAGCAGCGGCGCCAAGACCGACACGCACAAGGTCCGGGCCATCACCGTCGCCACCGTGGCACCGCTGAAGCAGGACCTCGATATCCGACTCACCTATACCGCCGACATCAGTCCTAACCAAGTGGTCAATTTATTCTCACGGGTCGACGGGTACATTGCAAAAATCTATGTCGATAAAGGCGACCTGGTCAAAGCCAACCAGCTCCTGATTGAAATCGATCACACGGATTATCAGCATGCCCTCAACCAGGCCAAAGCAAACCTAGTTGCTGCCAGAGCGAGAGTCGCGCAGCAGGACGCAAGCGTCCGCAATGCCACCCTGACGCTCAATCGAATGCAGGCACTGATCAAGGACCAATTTGTCTCCCAGCAGGATCTGGATAACGCCCAGGTCACATACGACGCGGCAGTGGCGGCTCTCGACTCCCTCCGCGCGCAAGTGCAGCAGATGGAGGTCGCCCTGGCGCAAGCCGAGACGAATCTGGCCTACTCGTATATCCGTGCGCCCTTTGCAGGCTATGTGGCTGAGCGAAACCTCGATCTCGGCGCCTATGTCAGCGGAGCAACCGCCGGCACCTCCACTATCTCTCGCGGGATCCTCACCCTCCATGAGATCCAAACAGTCCGCATTCTGATCGAGGTCGTCGAGAAAGACGTCCCGCTCATCCATGTAGGTCAAAAGGCAGAAGTACGCGCAGAAGCCTATCCCAATCGCGCCTTTGAGGGTACGGTCACACGTATTGTTCAAGCGCTGAACCGTGCCACTCGCACCATGACCGTCGAGGTAGATCTCCCGAACAAGGATCATGTATTGAAAGGCGGTATGTTCGCGCGAGTTGAAGTCCTGGTCGGCACCCATCGAAATACCATTCAAATCCCCATCGATGCGGTGAGTCGATTGGAAGACGCCCAGTATGTCTACATTGTCCGCGACGGGAAGGCACAGCGTGTGCCAGTGGAAATAGGTGTACGCGACGAGAACCGGGTGGAAATCACTAAAGGCTTGGACGGATCGGAACAGGTAATCATCTCAGGGAAAGACCTCGTGCATGATGGAACCCCCGTGCAGGTTCAGCCGCTCCCTCAATCCTGAGTCCTGATTCCTGAATGGAACTTGCCGAAGTAGGGTGACGCGGAAGAATATTGAAGGTACAGCCAAGATGATCTCGTACTCAGCACCCAGCACCCTGCACTCAGCACTTCCATCATGTGGCTGACCCTCCTCGCACTTCGCAATCGCATCGGCATCTTGATGCTGTCTTTGGCCATGGTGATCCTGGGTGCCACCTCCTTGCAGCGGCTGCCAGTCGATCTCTTTCCACAGATTCAAGTGCCCGTCGCCTTCGTCGGCGTTATCTACAAAGGCGCGCCGCCGCTCGACATCGAGCAGAGTGTCGTTTATCCCATCGAAAAAGCCGTCAGCTCTGCGTCGAACGTGGAGCATGTCGAGTCGTTTGCGAAACAAGGCATCGGCGGGGTGCAGATCTGGTTCAACTGGGGCGCGGACATCAACGTCGGCCAGATGGAGGTGATGCAACGCATCACCCAGATTCTCAACAGCCTTCCCCCCGGTATTCTCCAACCCTTCATCGTCAAGTTCGACGTTTCCAATATTCCTGTTTCCTTCGTGACGGTCTCCAGCGACGATCTCGACGAACGAGCTCTGTACGACCTGGCCTATAATACGATTGCACCGCAAATCGAGCAGATCGCCAATGTCGCTGCCGCTACCGTGGAAGGCGGGAAGGTCCGCCAGATCAACATCAACCTCGACCCGGCCCTCTTGAACGCCCGAAGCCTCTCGATTCTCGACGTTGTCAAATCCGTGAAGGCTGCCAACCTCATTCTCCCCTCAGGCGACATCAAAGCTGGCAATCTGGACTACAACGTTTTCACCAACAATCAGTTCCGCACGGTTGATCCGATCCAAGACGTGATCGTGAAGGTGAACCCGCAGGGTAGTCCCGTTCGCGTACGGGATGTCGGGACCGTAACCGATTCGTCAGACATTCAGACCAACATCGTCAGGACGGACGGGGCCAGAGCCGTGTATCTGCGGGTGAACAAACAGCCCATCGCAAACACCGTGGAGGTGGTGAATGCGCTGCGCAAGACCATACCGAAGATGGTTGGCATCCCGTCCAGCGTGAAGCTCGGCATTTCCTTCGATCAATCGGTGTACATCCGCCAGTCGATCAGCAACCTCATCGAACAGGCGTTACACGGATCCCTGCTGGCCGCAGCGGTCATTTTGATTTTCCTCCGCAATCTCACGAGTACGCTAATCATTTCCGTGGCCATTCCCCTCTCGATCATGGTGACCTTCATTGTGCTCTATTTCTCCGGACAGACCTTGAACGTGTTCACGCTGGGAGGCCTGGCCCTCGGTATCGGCCGGCTCGTCGACGATTCCATTGTGGAACTTGAGAACATTCAACGTCATCTCAACACCACGCCCCGTCGCTGGGATGCGATCCTTGAAGCAGCCCGTGAAGTCGCGATGCCCATTCTCGCCTCGACGATCACCACGGTTGTCGTGTTCCTCCCGATTTTTTTCGTCGTCGGGATTGCCCGCTTGCTCCTGATACCCCTGACTATCACGATTGCAATTTCGCTGTTCACATCCTTCTTCGTGTCCCGCACGGTGACCCCGGCTCTCTGCTACAAATTCCTCAAGGCTGAACAGGAGTCTTACCGTTCGATGCCGACATGGTTCGTGCGCCTGATGGAATGGAGCCGCGAACGGTACGAGTCTCTGGACAAAGGCTACGAGGGATCGCTCCGCTGGGTCTTAGCACATCGCCGGTTGTTCATCACCGGTGTCTTAGTCCTCTTCGCCGCATCGCTCGCGCTGGTCCCCAGGATCGGTACGGAATTTTTGCCGGTTTCCGATGAAAGCCAGTTCCGCATCGTCCTGCGGGGACCGGTCGGTCAGCGAGTGGAGAAAACCGAGCAGCAAGTGGCCGAGGTCGAACGGGTCCTGCGGGCAGAGATTCCTGCCGAGGAACTAGAAACCATAGTCTCCAGTACCGGGGTATTGGCCCAGGGCCGCTCCTCTCTTTTCAATCCGAACACCGGCCCCCATACCTCAGTCATTTCCGTCTATCTTGTCTCTGCGGATAAACGGAAGCGGAACCAAGTGCAAATCATGAACGACGTAAGACCTAAAGTTTTAAAGCTTTTTCCGGGCGTAGCGATGTTTTTCGATCCGGGCGGACTCGTCAAACGGGTCACGAGCTTTGGGTCGCAGAAATCCGTCGATGTGGAAATCTACGGCTACGATTTTGAGAAAGCGCGGGGCGTCATCCTGCAGGTCGAAAACATGATGCACCAGATACAGGGCCTTGCCGACATTGAAGTCAGCCGCGAGGAAAACTATCCAGAAGTCAACGTGGTGGTAGATCGCGAGAAGGCCGCCCTCCTTGGGATCAGTGAAACGGATGTCGCTAATGCGGTGCTCTTCTCACTCAACGGGAACGGCCAAACCGACCCTATCATCTACACCGATCCCCAGAATGGGAACGAATACTACATCAGCGCGTGGCTCGCGGAAGAACACCGCAAGGACCTCACGGACATCGAGCACATCGTTCTAACCGCCCGAACAGGAGAACCGGTTCTCTTGAAGAACGTGGCCTCGCTCAAGCTCAATGCCGGTCCCGTGAAGATCGACCGCAAATATTTTCAGCGGGTGGTCCATATCACCGCTAATCCGATGAACCGGGATCTCGGCGCCATCGCCGCGGACCTCGAGGCAGGCTTTGCCAAGATCCAGCTCCCTACCGGCTTCAGCATTCAGTTGGCCGGCCAGATTCAACAACAGAGAGAGACATTCGAGGGGCTGTTATTTGCGACGATCCTGGCGCTGATCCTCGTCTATATGGTGATGGCCGCCCAGTTCAAATCGCTGATCGATCCCTTTGTCATCATGTTTTCGGTCCCGATGGGCTTCCCGGGCGTGATCTTGATCCTCTTCCTCACCGATACAACCCTTTCTACCACGTCGATGATGGGGATCATCATGATGCTGGGTATCGTCGTCTCCAACGGCGTGCTGCTGGTGGACTATACGAACGTCCTGCGGCGGCGAGGACGGGAACTACACGACGCGGCGGTCACCGCCGCCCGGACGCGCCTCAGGCCCATTCTCATGACTTCCCTCGCCACTGTCGTGGGGCTGCTCCCAATGGCCATCGGCTGGGGAACCGGCGGTGAAACCAACGCCCCCTTGGCCCGCGCAGTCGTGGGAGGACTCAGCGTCTCAACGATCCTGACGCTCTTTCTGGTTCCGACGATCTATGTGATTTTAGAAGAGCGGTTCCCCCGTCATGTAGACGCGACCCCGCAGGATGCCAACTGGATACCGACAGAACCTGGACAACTACCGGCTGGTCGATAATAGAGCTGCTGCTTACCCGACAGTGGGAAAGAGCGCCTTCAGCTGCATCGCCAAGCCAATGTCCCCGCTGATCTTGAGTCGTCCCGACATGGCGACAGCTGGTCCACTCAACTGGCCTTGCAAAATCTTGATGCAATCCTCTCCCGCCATCGAGAGCAACACATGCGGGTCCTCATGCATCCCCTCTACAACCTGACAGACTCCCTCACGAATCGTGAGAATGTACTGCCCCCCCTGCGCGCCGCTCAGATCGAATTGGTAGACCGCATCAAGATCTTCGGCGGCATCTGAATCGAGTTGACCGGGGAGAAGCTCAAAAAACGCTTTGATAGTATTTGGGTTCATGGTTTGTGGGAAGGCAAGGGTCTCTAGCAGGATGCTGCAACAGTCCGCCAGCAGCGTTTTCGCATCGTTTCTACCCAGAACGGGAATCCAGTCGCCTCACCACTCAGCGAAGTACACAGACGTGGTGCTCCTTATTCCTCGCACCCTGCGCCCCAGAAGATACGCCTCAGCCCTTCACTCACTGCGGCCTTGCTGAACGGACTTTTGAGCATCCGACGGGAGTGTGCCCCTGTTGTGTCACACGTGCCGATCATCGAAGTTCCAGTGTGCCACAAAAGTCTTTCCGCGGCCTGCTCGAATCGATACCGGAAGCCGCGGCACCGCGACTCCCGGTTCCTTGTTAGTAGCGGAGCGTGACCGTAGCGGTACTGCGGCGCGCGCCGAAAAAGTCTTTGGAGAACGCCTCGACGACGGCAGGGTCATAGCCCTTGCAGCTGAAAATGTCGAGGTAGGCGTTATTCGTATCGTTCGCAAAATGGCCACTGATCAACGACGTCGAAATCAGCTGCACCATGGAATAGCCGGCGACCCGGCCTGAGCCGAAATTCACGACCTGGCACTCACCAAAGCGCTTCATGTCGATAAGCTCGCAGAGCTCCACAACATAGCGGCGAATGTGGTCGGCATTGCGGATGAGATCGGGATTGCAATCTTGAAGATCGACGGCGGTGCAGAGTCCCCACGCTTTCCCCTCACCCACCATCTCTTGGGGGGCAATCGAGGCAGCTGTCGGGGACTCGGTTGGTAAGATCGCGGACTCGGAACCAGCCGAGCTACTCATAAATGTTGTACACCTTTCTGTTAGGAGGGTGAAAATCTGTGACGATGGACCGTATTTCGGAATATACCATGAATTTTTTCGCATCAGAGGAGATAGAGAAACTTTTTTTCCAAACAGACAGGTTCTGGGATCACTCGATCGGTTGACAAGGTTCTTGGCGGTCGGAGAGAATGCCTACATGGCAATGATCACTCCATCAGATTCGACCTCGTCACCCGCTTCAGCTGACCTCCCGGACCGCCTCTGTACATGGTGCAAGGTCGCCATGCGGAAACGACTGGTCGCCAGCGGCCAATTCATTCATTACACTTGCCCGACCTGTGTCTTCCAACATACGACTAGACGAGGCCCCAAGCCAGCTACTCCTGCTCATTAACCCATCTATTGCTAATCTCCACTTCCATTACACACCGATTCAGCGGCTGTTCAAAATGGTCGCCGACGAGGCCGCAGGCAAAACAAAACCGCAGGCGTACCCTCTGGGGTACGTTGAGGATTTTGTTGCGACGAGAACGAAGTCCGCGACCAGTTTCAACAGCCGCTATTCGTCATACCACTTCTCTCGGTAAATCGGACAAAGCCCTTGCGCCTGAACTAAAGCCGTCACCTCGCGAATCATGCTGCCATTGCCGCAGAGATAGACAGCCAGATTCCTGACCGATGTAATCCGGTCCTGGACCAAGGTCGTCACACGCCCAATCGCCCCGGTCCAACCCGCTTCTGCTTGCGAGAGAGTGGTCACGAAAGAAAATCTTGGGTGTTGCTTTGCCAAGGACTGAAACTCTTCCTGGTAGTAGAGGTCTCGCTGGCTGCGCAGCCCCCAGAACAGGGTGAGGGCTTGCGACGTCCCTCTCTCAAGCTGCGTGAGGATCATCGATCGAACCGGCGCGATGCCGGTACCGGTCGCCACAAACAGTAAATCTCTCGTAGTATCGTCCTTCAAATAGAAAGACCCGGCCGGCCCTTTGAAGGTCGTATGGTCTCCCTCTCGAAGGCTGAAAAGGTAGCTGGACCCTGGTCCATTGGCCACAAGATTGAACACAATCGCCACCCGACCCTGCTGTGCCGGTGGTGAAGCAATCGAATAGGGCCTCACGACCGGAGCGGGAAACCCTTCCTTCGGTACTTCAAACGAGATAAATTGGCCCGCTTTAAACGAGAGGTCCTTCGGTTCGATCAGCACCAACTCGAGTTCACGGACATCGTGGGTCAGATCCCTGACCCGACTAACTGACGCGGTGTAGGTCGGGATGCTCATCGAGATTCGTTGAAATAGTCTGCTGGCATCGTTCTCGCCTCGAAAGGCTGCGCTGCGGCGCTTTCATCGGCTGCGGCTTTACTTGAGGCCTTTTTGAGCATCCGGCGGGACTATTCTCATCTTGCACCACACCCACTGGTCCTCGAAGATCTCGAGCGGCAAAAAAGGGTTACCGCGACCTGCCAGCCCTGAACACACCGTACCAGGCAGAGGACCAGACGTTCCAGCCGCAGCCTGGCGTCCGGAGCCTATGACTTTCCCTCAATAAGTGTCCGAATTTCTTCCATCCGGCGGCGGTTTACACCCAGATCACCGTAGCCGGTCCGGGATGCGGAGCGGAAGTGAATCGTCTTTGCCTCGTCGTCAAAGAGGAACTCCACATCATCGACAAAACGAAGCAACAGACTGGTGAACTCGTAATGGAGGTAGGTGTCGTCTTCCTCGACGAGCTTGGTGCGAGGAAGTGTTCGAATAATGGCTTTCAACGCTTCCTTCGCTTCGGCTCTGGTCTTCTTGTACCGAAGTGGGGCAATGGCACGGCTTTCATCCTGAGCCTGGGTCGACACGCAATTGGGACTGGAAGGACAAGGACTGAGATGTCTCATTGTGGGGATGCCATTTTTTACATTCTAACACTTTCAGCTAACATTCACTTTCCACAGTGGCAGCCTATATAGGCAAGCCGTCCAGCAAAGATCCCACCGATTTCCAGGAGAATGGAGTGCCTGATCTCCACCAGAATCTCAATGGGCCCATCCCGTAATGAAAGAATGGCCATCGGGGAAACAATCGACCCATTCGATCCTTAGTAGATCACCGTGCTAAGTGTTGGATGAACCTCGCCCCGCTCCTCCACCCGTACCGGGACCCGTCCTATAATGCGCCCGTCTTCGGTTTCGACGTCCACCCGCCAATCGCCCGGGTCAAGCCGCTGCTTGAACGTATAGGCACGATAGCCGCCTTCTCGTCCGCCATTGATCTTAATCGGGATCCTGTCGGCATGAGTGAAGGGCTTGTCGCTGTTCCGACGGAAGTACCAATGATGATAAATCGTCGTATTCAGATCGACGGGAGCAAAGACTGCCGTGAAACAATAGATCGGCTCATTAGCCGGGAAAGTGCTATCCGATCGCTTCCAGGCTTGATACCACTGCCTCTCGAACGAGAGTTCGAATTGGTCGCCGCTTTTCTTCACCTCATGATAGATTCCGCCGAACTTTAACGAGAGCGGCACGGGCGGAATCCAGTTGAGGAAATAAAACCCGACCAGCAGCCCAATCAACCCGACGGCAGGCATCGTGACCCCGACCGCCTCGCGCTTCGAGCGATCGGGATTGTTGCGATAAATCAGCTCAACCACACGAAAGGTTACGGCTGCGCTCAAGCCGGCGCCTACCAGGAAGATCGGTGCATTCATGATTCCCGTCATGACCGGGAGAAAGAACGTAAAAAAGGCGAAGCACACCACCGCATAGAGGCTCACGAGAAGGCGGAGGCTGGAGAGACGATCGTGTAGAAATTCGTTGCCGACCAGTAGCACGACCAGTAAGGTGAAAAAGATCGCAGTGCCGGTGAGGGTAGCGCTACGGGAATAGAAAATGGCGTAGGCGCTGAATAGCCCGCCCAAAAGAAACTGTACGGCCATGGGAGAGTACATCCTCATGCGCAACAACCAGCGCGGAAAGGCTGAGAACGTCGCTAACTGTTCCCGATCCGGTGCCGGCTCGATCCCCAACCGCCCGGTCAACACGATGAGCACGCCCAGGAGGAGCAAATAGATCAGGAGCAAGAGATTGTCTTGGAGCCGATCGATGCGCGTCAGCGTGAAGGTGTCATAGGCCACCCCGGAGAAAAAGAACACCGGAGCCATGAAGGGTTTTGCTAACAGCGTCCTAAGTTTTGAGGAAGGAAGCATGGATCCTAAGGTTTCAGAATTTCCTTACTATTGTCAAACAAAGTGGAGAACTCGGACGGCTCAAAACGATCATCCAACAAGGCCGTAGGAGAGAAATAACCGGAGGCGTACCCTCTGGGGTAC
>JBBRRM010000005.1:0-20878 GCA_038275915.1 Nitrospirales bacterium | reverse complement strand
AAAGAAGACAGGTTGTATAGAATTATACAGCGGACAGGAGTATGCACCTGCAACAGTGAATTGTAGGAAGGCCGCTTCCAGAGCCTATTTATCAGGAGCCTGCCTCACCCTCGGACATCGTCTAGGGCCAGGGCGGTTTCGCTGGGAGATGGGTTGGCCTTTTCTTGACAGGATACAGAGCGAGTTGGTAGAAGGACCCGCGCAAGGGTGCGAGCGGGCCCGGTCCGAAGGGGAGGCGATCCGTGTCTGATGTATCACCGCTGGAAGCGGAAGTAGCGGAACTCATTGTGCGGACGCTCACGCTCACAGTTGAGCCTGCACAGATTCAGCCGGAGGAACCGCTCTTCGGCGACGGCCTGGGCCTCGATTCGATCGACGCGCTCGAACTGTCCCTCGCGATCTCTCAATTCTATGGTCACCAAATACGCTCGGATGATCCGGACACGATCGCTACCTTCGCCTCACTCCGTTCGCTCTGTCAGTCGATCGAGAAACATCGCACGAAATAGCAGCATCTGGCTCTATGAACACCGCTGCGTTGCTCGGCCCCTACCACGCTGATCGAGTGTTGGCCTGGGACAACGGCCACGCGATCACCTACGGCCACTTTCTTTCAGATGTGGGAGTGCTGGCCGACCTGCTTCCTGAAAGACCCACTGTCATTAACCTGGCCGATGACCGCTATCGGTTTCTGGTCGGGTTCGCCGCGGCATTGGTTCGCGGTCAGACCACCCTGCTTCCTCCGAGTCGCGCCCCGGGCGCCTTAGCCCAGATTGCTCGAGAATATGACACCAGCTATTGTCTGGTAGAGGGCACGGAACAGGTCGAACCACTTCCCTCCCTCCAAATCCCAAAGCGCACGGGGAGTCCGGCCGGCGTCGTGAAAGTTCCCAGGATCCCCGTGGACCATCCGGCAGTCGTAGCCTTTACCTCGGGCAGTACGGGAATCCCTCATCCACATTCCAAAACCTGGGGCTCCTTGGTCGCCGTCGCCCGAAGTACGGGAACGAGGTTGGGCTTCAAGACCTCCGATCAGATGACTGTAGTCGCGACGGTTCCGCACCAGCACATGTATGGGCTCGAAGCCGCCATGATGCTCCCCATTCAACATGGAATGGCATTCCATGCGGGACGGCCGTTGTTCCCTGACGATGTGCGGTTGGCATTGGAGGAAGTGCCATCACCGCGCATGCTGGTGACGACGCCCTTGCATATCAGGGCTTGTGTCGCCGCACGCTTGCGGCTGCCTCACGTCGAGTGCGTGCTCTCGGCGACCGCGCCCCTCCCTGGTACGTTGGCGAAACGAGCCGAGACCTTGTTCCATACCCGTGTTTATGAGGTGTACGGATTTACGGAGGCGGGGAGTGTCGCGACCAGGCACACGGTCACCGAGAACGCCTGGCACGTATTGGACGGTATTGCGCTGCATCAGGAATCAAACGGCTGTTCCCTCCAAGCGCCTTACTTGCGTGGGCCGATCCCCTTTCCCGATCTGGTGTCGATGCAAGGATCGGATCGGTTCTTGTTGCATGGACGCGGCACGGATGTGGTGAACATCGGCGGGCACCGGGGTTCGTTAAGCGATTTGAATCAGAAACTGAACGAGATCGAGGGTGTGCAGGATGGGGTTTTTTTCCTTCCGGATGAGACGGAGGGGTCGGTCACACGTCTGATCGCCTTCGTCGTTGCGCCTGGAAAGGCGGACAAGCACATTCTATCGGCGCTTCGCACAGTCATTGATCCGATATTTCTCCCCCGACCGCTTCACCTGGTTTCCAGTCTTCCCCGTAACGAGACGGGCAAGCTCACGAGAGAAGCGTTGCTCGGAATGCTGCAAAAGCTTCGCAATGGGGAGCGGCATGGGACCTGAGCGGATGGTCACAATCGATGCGGAGCGGCTATCATTACGTGGCAGTCTGCAATGCTGTATCGCGGCCGATGATTGTACGGGTGCTTCGTGAGCGTGGGGTGGTTGCGGCAACGAGAACGAGGCAGCCGAATTTTGGCGCGATTCATGATTTGGATGGCATTATCCGTAGGACGTCCAGCTGCGCGCGCTCTGCTCTATCCGATCTGCCTCTATTACCTGATGTTCTCGAGACAAGCAGGTCGTGCCATCCGACCCTACTTGATGCGAGCGCTGGGACGTCCGGTCGGCTGGCGGGATCTCTACAGACAATATCACTCATTCGCGGCGACGCTCCTCGATCGTGTGTATCTCCTGGCCGGACCATGCAGCCACTTCGATATGGACATACGGGGACTCGACGTGCTCCAGGATCGTTTGGCGCGTGGCCAAGGATGTATTCTGCTCGGGTCGCACTTGGGGAGCTTCGAGATCGTACGCGCCATCGGGTTGGCCCAGCGGAATGTCGAAATCAAGGTCTTGATGTACGAACAGAATACACCGATGGTCCGAGACCTCCTTCGTGACTTGAATCCTGCCGTGGCTGAGGCGGTCATACAGACGGGCTCGCTGGATTCGATGCTGCGAGTCAAGGAATGCTTAGACCGCGGAGGGGTAGTGGGCATTCTCGCGGATCGTCTCCTGAAGCAGGATCAGGTCACGCCCTGCTCGTTCTTCGGCGAACATGCAAACTTTCCTGCCGGAACTATGTGGCTCGCGAGCATCCTGAAGGTGCCGGTCATCCTCTTTTTCGGTCTCTACCGCGGAGGGAATCGCTATGAGGTCCACTTCGAGTTGTTTGCCGAAGAAGTCATGATCGATCGAGGTCATCGAGACCAGCAGGTTCAGCAATGGACCCAGCGCTATGCCAGCCGCCTGGAACACTACAGCCGTCTGGCGGCCGACAACTGGTTCAACTTTTATGACTTTTGGGGAGAGCAACGGGAGTGAGTCGTGAACCCCCCCTCCCGTTGCGCATATAGTGGCTTGCGCGATCCCGCCAGGTGCCTGCGCGTGAAGTCGGCGCCACCAAGATAGTGAATCGGTATAGATCAGTAATACAGGTGAAGGCCGATTCCGATCCATTCCGTATTTTGATTGTAGAATTGTCCGTTGGGCGAAGGTCCGCTGAAATATTCGGCTAGGAGCTGTAGCTTGCGGTCTCCGATACGCGCTTCTTCGAACTGAATTCCTGCCATGATGGAACTCGCGACTCTCCAATTACTTCTCTCATTCGCCTGGGCATCCACATAGGCAACTGGCCGCACCTTGCCGCCCCATAAGGTCCAGGGGCTGGTGAGTTCAGCTCCTGTCTGGCTGGTGCCTCGTTTCAGTTCTTTCGGGTCGCGCCCCACCAGCACGCCTCCGCCTCCATAGATCCGAAGCCAGGAAGTTAGGTCATAGGCAATTTTGAGATCGACCTCTTCAAAGCTCAAATTGATTCGATTCACCGGCGTTCGGCTATTGAGAATGAATTCATCGCCCAGGTGTGAACTCTGATGGTGGAGGCGAAGGAAGCCGGAGAACGGACCGGTCCGATAGCTGGCGAGCAATCCGGCGATATAGTCGGCATTGACGAGGTCCATCGATCCGGACGGGGCGCTCATATTGAATACACTGAACACTCCGGCCTGGAGCGCGAGTTCCCACTGGCCACCCAGAGGGGCGGCATTACGATAGATGGCAAAGGTTTCACCGAAGTTAGCCGAGCCGGTATTCCTCGGCTCCTGGCCGAATGAAACTTGGCGGGATGCAATGGAAAAATGTGGCCATCGCGGATCGGCATGGAAAGGAGCCACGAGGAGATCGCGAGGAAGGAATTTTGACTCGGCCTTGGGAAGCTCCTGCTGGATTACTGGTTTCGGCGAACCAGCCGGAACAGGCAGGGGACCCGCGTCCTCCCGGACTTCTGCACGCACGACGCCGGGAATTTTTCCCAGTGCCGTGAGCACTTTCTCCCGGTCGACCTTGCCGAGTGAGTCGGCAGTGACGATCACGACTCCATTGCGCACCTGTAAGATAGCTCCCGGCACATTGAATTCGTGCTCGAGCACGGCGGCGGCGTAACCGGCGATATACGAGTCATCGGCCGCGATTGTGGCCGACAGACTTCCCACGACGAGGCAGAGGACAAAGGCCAGGCCCGCAATCGCGATTCTTGCCGCGCGAACAAATCGTCTGAAGAAGAAGTCATCTTTGGCGTCAACCGTTCCAACCATTATACAAAATCTCCTTTACGTCGCGATGAAAGTGGTCCCGCTGCGGATTGAGATGAAGCTGGAAGATGTTCAATTTGAGCAGGGTAGAATGACAACCGTCGATCCTGTCCCAGGAAAACAGACCGTGAATTTCACATGCAGCGCTGAGGTTGAACCGGGCCAGCCGGCGAACTGCAATATGCCGGGAAGCAGACTTTCGATCTGATCAAAATTGCTCATTACTCAGGACACAATACAGGTGACAAAACTCCCCTGCGCGATGATTATCCCCGCAGAACGGAAATGAGAGAAGTCTGCCTCTGCACCGCGCCATTGCAGGTAAGGAGAGTCGATAGCGTGAACGATTCATCACGAAAGAGGCTGTTGAATGCTCTTCGCGAAAACCTCGGCTCGCTCTGGTTGGCTGGTCGAAATATACGCGAGAATGTCCGCACCGCACTTCATCTGGGAGGCCGCGGTGTCGGGGATCGCCACATTGAAAAGCGCTTCAATCTCGAAGAGCAGGCACAGTCGATCCAGAGAGTCGAGCCCCAAATCCTTCAGCGGTGTCTCCAGCGAAAATTCACTCACCTTCTTTCGGCGCAGGCGTGCTGATATCTTGCCCTTGATCATCTGGACCAATTCGGCTGGTGGAGCCTTCATCTGAGTCACCATGCAAAGACGCGTGAGGTGCCGAAGAGGGAAGGATTGAGGACCTCACAATTGATCGATCGGCATATCTGCGCCGCGGTGATCGATGGCTTCAAGCGCGAGCAGGTATCAAGGCACAGGCTTCTGCCTAGGAAGCAAGGGCTTTGCTAAACGAGTCTGCAAACAACGTCGGTGAGTATCCCTGTTGCGCTACGTGTTCGACGAATCCCTCAAGGAGGGAAAAGTTATCCGGTGTCATACCCTGCATATTCCATTTAGACATGTTACGCGGGAAGGATTGCCGGTGCGCATGCACGAATTCGTAGGGATGGCAATAGAACACCAGCCGTGAATCGCGTCGCGAGACCCGGCGGACCATCCACTTCATCACCGGGAGGCCGAGCACCCGGAGCGTGGCCATATTGATGGGAAACAAAAACGCTGAAGGAGTCATCTCGATGATCGAGCTGCGGCCCGGTATGCGCAGATGGGATGACGAGAGATGATAGGGCTCACTCGGAGCACGAAAGTATTTCAGGTAATGCACCCGGCCGAACCCGCAATCAAATCGCCTCGCCGGAACGGAAGAATCGTAGCGGTATCCCTCGGCTTCGAGCGCCCGCAACGTCGTTTCGCTGATCCACAAGCTCGGTGCACGAAAGACCACGGGGCGAACTCCTGAGGCCTTCTCCACGGCCTCTGTAGCCAGTCGGATCCATTTTCGTTGCTGATCATAACTGGCCGACCTGAAATCTTCGTCGTTCTCGAGACCCCCGTGTTCCCACCCGTGCGTTCCGAGTTCGTGTCCGCGGCGCCGACATTCCCGGATCAGATCCGAATTGGTTTCTGCAAAACGCCCGGCCACAAAAATCGTGGCCTTGAGTTTCCGCCGGTCGCAAAAACTCAGCAAGCCTTCCAGTCCGACCTCGGACCCGGGTACCCAGTCTACATCGATGGTGAAGTGCCAGGGCATGTACGTATGTGGAGGCATGTCATGTCGATAGTGAGATCCCGGAGGTTCAGAAGCAATGTGGAATGGATTTCTGTGCCACATGATAGTCACGTTAGACGATCTTTAAGTGACCCGTTTGCGCGTGCGGGAATGCCATCGGTTGTTGGGGATCAACAGAAATCGGCGATGCCGTCTGGCTCACATCAATGGTGATGTCTTGGCTCAGAATGCCCTCGACCTCCAGTAATAACTCGCCTCGGCACATTGCGCCTTGAAGGTACAGGGTCTGAGCATTGAAGGGCAGGTGCTCGTTGAGGATGTTGCGGATCTTCGCGAAGTGTTCCGGGTGCCGAATATAGATCTTGAAGAGGGATTGCCGACACCACTGTGCGCGAGTAACCCCGTGGAGCTGCTCGGTATGGGTCATCAGGGCATTCAGGTTGTGAAGGACTTCCAGCGTCTGTTGGTCAGGCTTGCCGATGTGTTCACTCACATGACCGACCACGCTCGCCGTGCCGGAAATGAGCAGGTGAGAGCCGGATACGGATGACTGGAGAGTGGCCCTCGCGAAAGACGGACTACGCGGACTATAGACAGGGGGATACTCGTACGCACTCACCTGCCGTGGATTCTCGACTTGTGTCCCAGGCTGTCTCGCCGCGAGGAAATAGATGGTCAGCGGGCCGGCCGTCGTCCCAATGGCAGTGCCCGCGGGCAGGGTTCGAGGGAAGTCGGAACGGCCTTCCGCCAACGCCTGGTATCGTCCGACGCAAAAACGTTGATACCGCTCCAGCCCGTTAGAGTCACGGTTGATGTGGGGAAAGTAATTCCACACCCGCAACAGGTGATGGTATCCCAGGGCGCGAGTCTGGACGAGCAGGCGGCGATAGGCGGTATAGGTGACCGTATCCAACAGCATGCCGGGGCTTTCGTCCAATTGCAACGCGCCAAAGAGGACCTCCCCGTTCATCGCGCAGTGAATTCCCTCAGCCTGTTGATAGGTCACAGGCAGGGTGGTGGTCCATACCTCAGCCAATGGCGGTCCGTGAAGTTGCGGCAGATCGAGGCAGATGACAGGACAGGCACCCACACTACTTGAGGAGCCGGGACTCAGGTCGTGATAGACGATGCCCAGGAGGTTAGTGGATGTCTTCAGAAGCGTTTTGAGGCGCGCGGCCTCTAGATACACCGCGCGAAAAGTATGGGTATTGGACGATGAAAGGTGCTGAACGGGCGGCACCGGCGGCGATCCCACGCCCCGCTCAACCACATATGGGTTTGACCTGGTTCGGCTCACAACGCTGATCCTCACTAGTGGTCGCCGCTACACTGAAGCCAGCGAGTGTACCGCGTCATCCTTGACTTAGGTCGCCTCTCAGAATGGATTCCTCTGCCGGTGTCCTATTGAAGGACAACGTATAGACCGGACACCTCATGGGCCATACTCGATCGCGAGATCACTCCCTGCAACGCGCTGTGCTAGGGGAGAAGCGCATCTCCCGCGACGTTCGTGGCAACCGGTGTGAAAATGAACCCCAAGATCGGAACGAGATACCACATCGTGTTCTCGTCCGATTGAACGATTCTCACCTTCGTTGCCCCGACTTTTTTAGCCTCATCGGCGAAGCTCTGGACCGTCGCGTGCAGTGTGGCATCTCCCCAGATCGGTTTTTCCATAAAAAGGTGAATCGCATAGTTTCTCGTGTTGATGTGCGTCAGCTTGTCGCCGTCGATACCCTTTATTCCCCGCAAATCAGTGGCTGTACTCGATATCGAGCAGCCCGCCCCGACTCCCATGACACACACCAGCATCGCGATCGCGGAATAGCTCGAATATCTCATCATTTCCTCCTTTGGACACACGCCAATTCGTGTGTAAATCACCGGTCGATCATATCCGACTTCTCAGACTGCATCTGAGCAAATGTGCTCACATTACAGAAATTTGTCCCGGCGACCGCATGACACGGAGCATCCTGAGGGTGCGGTTATTTTGCCTTGCCCGGTACAAAGGAGACATCAGTCACCTTATTCTCATCGTCCACTAAGAGCACGACGGCATCGCCTTTTGATAACTTCGCCAATCTCGGCTGAATGAGCGGGCGTACCTCATACGTGTGCTCTTTGCCGTCTTCGGTTCTGACCCTGATGGCATTATCGTTCAAGGCTTTGAGGACCACTCCCACAATTCGGTTGAGATTGCCCTTGAGGGGAGATTTTTGTTGTCCGAGTTCTGCAGCATGGTGAACCGATTCGGCCGTCCCCATCGTCACATCGACGATCTTATCCAACTCGTCGATGAGGAACGTGACATCTGCTCCGACGGGAATGGAGGCCACCTTGCTTCGTGCCACAGGCCGTACGAGATGAGACTCTTCCTTCCCGTCTTTAGTACGAATCACCGCCTTATCGTGTCCGCTTTCCATCGGTCCGGCGAGTTGGCCCCGGACCACCACATGGTGGCCTGACTCACCGGCTTTATGCACGTCGACCAGCAGATTTTGATCATTGACGGTGATCTCGACCAGATCTCCTTTTTGGAGTTCCGGCAATCCCTTATCTTTTCGCACGTTCATGGGAATGTAACGAGGCTGTCCCTCGCCGGTATTGACCTTGGCCTGGTCGCTCCGGACTTCCTCTACTGTGCCGAGAAGGACCCGATTCCCTGGAAGAAGCTGGGCATCCGTCCCTTTTACGTCAGCCGCTGCATCGACAATGGATACCGTTCCGATGAGACATAGGGTGAGCACCACGAGTCGCCATAGAGCCTGTTGTGCCATTGAAGTTTCCTTTCCAACATACATGTCAGAGATCTTTGGAAATAATAGTGGCGGCTATCGCGTGTGCGAGACCGCGTATGGTTGCTTTCCGCGAGCCGAGTGTAAAAGGACACGCTATTTGTCGAGTGTATCCGTCCCCGTCGATGGTCATATGGTCAAAAGTGCTCACATCTGAAGAATGACAGGTCTTTCGAGGATTTTTGATTCCGTAGACGGGGCGCCGGTGACCTGTCCTCCATAGGACGGTCACCGGGATGTCTAAAATGCGATCGGCAACAGGTACCAGTTTGGGTTTCTACCGTGGAGCCTTCCCTGCAATGTGAAGGCGCTCATCGACCGCCTTCCAATCGATATTTGCAAAGAACGACTCTATATAGGCCCCTCGCTCTGAAGGTTTGTAATCCAATAGGTAGGCATGTTCCCACACGTCCATGACCAGAGAGGGAACGAAACCGGCGATATTCCCATTTTCATGGAGACTGATCCAGTGATTGGAGAGTCGTCCGGTGCGTGGATTCATATAACAAATGGCCCAGCCCACGCCTCGCATCTTCCCCACACTGGAAAAGTCCAGTTTCCACAGGTCGTAGGTGCCGAAGCTGTCTTCCGCCGCCTTCAAAAAAGGAGAGCCTTGATCGGGCTTTTTGGCTCCGCCTTTTTTTAAATTCTCGAAGTAATATTCGTGCAAGACCATTCCATTGTATTCAAACCCTAGACGTCTGGTCAGCTCCGAGTAGGCCGGCATTTCCTCCTGATCAATCTTTCCGTCTTTGAGCATCTCTCCAATCCGGGTGGTGAGTTCATTCGTGGCCTTCACGTAGCCCTCGTATAGCTTCAAATGCATTTCAAGGGTCCGGTCTGAAATCCCGACCAGCCCTTTCAAGTTGAACGGCTTGACCTCGTAGGAGTCACCAGATTTCATGTGTCATCTCCTTTCTTCCGAGATGTTCGGAAGATCGATCAGTTGCGCCAAGTTCTTCCCTCGGTGGCCGGAGTGTGTGAGCGGGTTCTCTCTAGAGCACCCGTAAGAAGGCCACCAGATCCAGTTTCTCTTCAGCCGTTAGCTGGGTTCCTAGCACCAGGTTGAAGAACTCCACGGTATCCTCCAAGGTCAGCAGCCTTCCATCGTGTAAATAAGGAGACGAATCCTTGATGCCCCGCAATGGAAACGTCTTGATGGGCCCATCAGCACTGGCCATGCGACCATTGATCATTCGCGGCTTGTAAAAGCGCTCCACTTTCAAATTGTGCATGGAATTGTCCGTGTAATAGGGCGCCTGATGGCAACTCGCGCATGTCGCTTTGCCGAAGAACAGTTCCTGCCCGCGCTTCTCAGAAGCGGTGGCTTTTTTAGCATTCAATTTGCCGTCGATCCCAAGTTTGGGAGCCGGGGGGAAATCCAGGAGTTCCTGGAATTCTGCCATGAAGTGCACCTGGCTTCCCCGTTCGAGAATATTGACCCCTTTCTTTGTCGCGATCACCGGATCGCCGTCGAAATAGGCGGCTCGTTGCTCGAACTGAGTAAAATCTTCCACGGTCTTCAGAGCCCTCTGCGAGCCGAATAGCCGTTGAATATGCACACCCCGCAGCGTCGGGGTATCAATGCGATGGCGGAACTCCTGCGGGCGGACATCTCCGGCGAGATGGGTACTGGCGTTTGTATGGCCATTCGCATGACATTCAAAGCAGGCGACGCCACGGCTTGGACGCACAGTCCGACGATCTTCTGTCTGGTTGAACTGCTGCTGCGGGAATGCCGTGACTAATAGGCGCAAGCCTTCGAGCTGTTTCGGATTCAGAACTCCGTTGAAGAATTCATAGTAATTGTCCAGAGTCACCAATTTGCCCTGAGACACATCCCCGAGATCGGGCCTGGTCGTCAGGTAGATGGGTGCCGGGAACTCAGGTAAAAAATGGTCCGGCAGGTCGAAATCCAGGTCGAAGCGAGTGAGATCGCGACCCTCCTGCTTTTGAATCTCCTCGATGTGGAACTTTGGAAACAGCATCCCTCCTTCAGGATGGTTGGGATGCGGAAGAGGAAAGAATCCCGCCGGAAACGAATCCTTCTCCCGGATGTCCTCGGGGCTCATCGCTTGAAGTTTTTCCCAGGTCATCCCCTTCGGAAGTTTCATCCGGACTCCTTCCTGAACAGGTTTACCCCTGGACATCGTGACATCCTTGGCCTGGCGGTCCGCAAGGTCGTACCGTTCCTTGAGCAGATCCATCTGTCGCTTCATGATCTCGGGTTTAGCCGCCTTCATGCGGGCCATAACGACGGCAAAGTCCTCCTTGAGATCGACGGGAAGATAGCTCGTTCCCTTCTGTTTTGATTCTTCCGCATGCGGTACGCCCAGGGCGACGAAAACGGTTACGAGTACTCCCACGAGCACCCATCGCCAGTGTGTTAGATATGTCATGCTTGTGCTCCCATGAACCGGCCTACAGCGCGATCGTCCCTTATTCGTGAATCACTCTTCTCACTCTTCGACGTTGGTCGATACTCCGGAGCACGGTTGTCGCGGCGGCTCTTGCGAGCCTGGTTATCTTCCGGCCTCAATTTAGAAAACCGAATAACCAGAGGATAATGACCAACGACAGGGGTACGCCTAACATCCACATGACGAGTCCTTTTCCCATGACGCACCTACCCTTCTTGTGACGACCCTAGCCGTCTTTGACAGGTCCAGTCCGGCGACCGTGTAATTCAGCGTTTCGTTCAGGTTCCCACAAATGACGCCCCAAATACTGTGTAACCTCACCCTCATGGTAAGCCATGGACTCAGCCAAATCTGTGCAAAAGTGCTCAAATTGTTTCTTTGAATTGAGATTTCCTCTTTCATGCCGGAATTTGCAAAGACAGAGGAGGGTAGGCCGGCCGGGGTGGAGACCGGGCACGTCAACCCGGTGTTGAAATTGACACAATGGCACCACCGGACGTTCTCTCCTCGATATGGAAGACCGCACCGCATCCACAAACTAGTTCAGCTCGCTTTAAAGTCGAGGGGTAGTCGGTTTGTTAGGGCTTCAGACCCTTGATGCGATAAAAGAGCTGCGCTAAACTTTACATGAACGACTTTCGGATGAGTTTTCAGCCCTCGCCGAAGAGGCATTATGAAAACAATCCGTTTGACTTCCGCAAGGCCGTGGATCGCTGCTGGACTATTCCTGCTATGGAGTGTCACGGGGAGTCCCCTTTTCCCAAACAAGGCTCAGGGAGAGTTGTATGTCGGTGGCTATGGAGGTATTGCCAATCCTGGCGCCTTCTCAAATGTCACCATATCCGATCCAACCCTGGGAGGCGGCGTCACGAACGCCCGCATTAATGATCTGGAACTCAAGGGCTCTTTTGTCGGTGGTGCAAAGGGGGGCTATTTCTTTGAAGGGCGTCGCTGGCTGGGATTAGAAATGGATGTGTATTCACTGAAACCAAACGTGAAGTCACAGACGATTGTGGGCGGCACGCCATCTGGGAGAGTATTTGCGGATAATATCGAGACCATACCGCTTCGGCTCACGACCTGGGCTGTCAATATCATCATCCGCTCGCCTTCCCTGGACGAGGTCTTTCAGCCCTATGGAGGGATGGGGTACGGATTATTCTTTGCCAACAGGTCCAATGACGGGCTATCGGACACCCGTGTCAGTCCTGGATTCAATCTTATTGCGGGCGCCAGGTATGCGTTGACGCCACAATGGGCGTTCTTTGGCGAATTCAAGTTCAACCGCGCGACGATCAGGTTCAGCGATATTCGAGGGAATTACGACAGCCAACTGTTCGTCTTTGGGCTGATGTGGCATAACAGGGAAAAGTATTAAATGACGAATCGTGATCTCACAACCCATAGACGGCAGTGCATGACTCACTTACCGGGAGTCGGACGTGTTCGTCGGCAACAGCGCTATGGCAGGCGTGGTCTTTTCAAACCATTTCACGGTGAGGACTCTCTGCTTCATTCTTTCCAGAAGGCCGGCATAGGAATTTTCTTGGATAATACGGCTAAACTGTGTTCGGTAGTTGCTCACAATGCTGGCGCCGTCGATGACCACATCGTACACGAGCCAATTGCCGGAATGGTTTTCCAACCGGAATATTAACGAGGTATCAACCTTCGAGCCGACCAGATTGGTTCTGACCTCGCCAAAACTACCCTGGCGTTGTTCACCAAGATAGAAGACTTGTTCGTCGTAATATTCGTCGATTTTGTTGGCACAGGTGTCGCGTAGCAACTGAACGAACAACCTGACAAATTCTTCGCGCTCCGTGCCATCGAGTCCTGCCCAAGGAGTTCCCAGAGCGCGCTGGGCCATATGCCCATAGTTGACGCGGTGTCGGACGACTTGTTCAATTTGTTGGCGACGTTCCTCGGAGCGGCCCGGTTGCTTCAGTTCCTCATTTCCCAGGATAAAGAGCAAATCGGTGATCGTGCTTTTCACTGATTCCGTGGGGGAGTTAGTGAGCGGCGCTGCTTGCATAACGCCATCCCCGGAGACTGTCAGCGCAGGCGCTCTCTTCAGCCAATGATGGTCCGAGGGACCGACCGTACTCTTCCCGCTGGCGGACTCAAATGTACTGCACCCAGTTGCGGCGATAGCCATTCCGAGAACCATGAGCCATGTGGTGAACGGTGATTGCATGGTGACCCCGTCTATTAATTAGTAGTGAATTCCCTTGCTTGCTGCCATAAAACATCTGAGACGCTGCACAAACCATCCAGCCCTATACATGCTACGAATAACGAAAATGTCGTCGGCGCGTCGGATTGGATTGAGTGATACATGCTCCATCAGATTCTAGGCCTCTCAAGGAAGGAAATCTGGTCAAAACGGCTCAGGTTGCGGAGAGCATTGGAGACAGCTTGACTAGGAGCTTCCGCGAACTTCGATGTTTCTCTAAGAGGAAGTTAGTCGTGCAGGACAACCTTGAGGAGAGAACGATGTACTTCCATTCTGCCGTTGTACTGAATAAAGCCCAGCTTTCTGAACTTGTTGAGAAATAGACTGACCCGCGACCTCGTGGTGCCCACCATGCTCGCCAGCGTGTCCTGACTGATCTTTGGAATGACCGGCCTGGGTTTGCCTTCTCTCTCATAGTGGGCCAGCAAGAGAAGAATACGGGCCAGCCGCTTTTCGGCGGAATTAAAAAGATGATCGACCAAGTCTTCTTGGCTGCGGACATTGCAAGACAACAAATAGGCTATAAACAGTTCGGAGAAACGGGCCTCCTCGTGTAACACACGGATCATGGCCGCCTTGTCGATACGTACGATGATGGAGGATTCCAGTGCGGTGGCGGTCGCCATGCATGTCAGCTGCCCGGCAAGGCATCCTTCCCCGAAAAAGTTACCCTGCTCTAAAATCGCGACGACAGCTTCTTTGCCCTCCTGTGAAAGCACGGTCAGCTTCACCCGGCCTGCATGGACATAGAAGACGGCATCGGCCGCATCGCCTTGCGAAAAGATGAGGTGATTCTTGGGAGTCTGCAGCGTTGTCTTCCCCTGGCCGACTTTGCCAAGGAAGGCTTTGGGATTGAACGTTGGGGCTCGCCTTCTCGTCGTTGGTTTCTTTTTTTTCGTGCTGGGAACGAGCCCGACGACCGTTTCGGTTTCCCGTCGCGCTCTCGTGTGCTGTCTGGTCATGATGATTGGCAGTTCTCCAGATGATCCTTGCTCCCAGGGATCACATCACTACACCACCGGTCTATTCGGATGATCAAGGCCTCCATTATCAGTGTTCTAAAATTTGTTGTCTGGTCACTATTGAACAGTTTACTGAAACAAAATCAGCCTTTTGCCCGGGAACCGCGGCAATAAGGGAACCTCCGCATGCGGGCCAGTATAGTATTCCGTGAGGTCAGATTTCCAGAACTTGCAGAAGGTTCCGCGTGGCCCTGGCATTTGTTCATGCCGGCCAGCCCTGCATGGGTGACGGTCAGAATGATGGGAAAAATATGACTGAGCGAATGCTATTTTGGAGACTGCTTCTCGACTTCCGGTTTGGAGGGTAATCGGGGGCTCACGAGTTCGATTTGCATGATCGGCCCCATGAGTTGCAACGGGCCTTCGAATTTGACGAAGCTGGGTACCACATCGGCCAATATCCAGCAATCATAGTGAAAATGAGCCGGAAGTTTTCCTGTGGCCTTGCCGATCAGCCTTCGAATCACTCCGATCTCCGGATGAAAGACATAGTGGATCGCCTTGCTCGACGTTTCGACTAGATGGACGGTTTGTTCACCCCTGGCAAGCAATTGCAGTTTAATGGCCTTGGGCTCCGGCGAGAACACGAGCACGCTCACTGTTTCATCACTGCCTGTCTGTAGGTTCTTCAATAACATGATCAGCATGCCGTTGTAGGCATCCTTCGGCAGATCGAACTTCCCGGTCAGGACTTGTTCTTTTCCGTCCTCCCGTGCCTGTCGCACCTTGTATTCCCCGGTCCCCCGGTCTATTGAGACGTCGATCTGGTCCGGAAACGAAGGGCCGCGCTGGATCAGGCTATAGCTGATCAGGGTAAAGACACGCTGTTGGGAGAATGCCACCTTCTCGTCGTGCAGCGAGCCGTCCTTAAAACGGAATACCAACTGGTTCTCCACCAGGTCGTCTTTTTTGACAACTTGAGTGACCTCACCATGGCCGATGATCGCTCCGGCGAGCGACCGCACGAGGAGAAAGCCATGGGTCACACCCTCCGGAAATCGCACTGCCACCTGACTGGCCTGGACCGGGAAGGAGATGAGAACGGCGATCGCCACGATGAACGCCGAGCCTATAGGGGGCATAAGATGAGTCGCGAAGGTGTTCAGACTGTGAAGTATCGTGCGGAGAGACACATTCATTTTCTCAATAACTCAGCCAGGGGTTCTAGTTCCTCTATATGCTCCGAAACCACCTTCATAATGCCAATGATGGGAATAGCGAGTAGCAGGCCCCACCCCCCCCAGAGCCATCCCCAGAATAGCAACCCGATAAATATCGACACGGAATTCATTTTCGTTATTCTGCCGGTCATCCACGTGACGACAAAAATGCCCACGAAGATGGCAATCGCGAGCGAGCTGCCCGAGACCAGCAGGGCCGTCCAAAACGACTCGAACTGCAGGAAGGCCGCCATTCCGGTCGCGACTGCGGTGAGTGCGGGTCCCAAGTAAGGGATGACATGGACGATACCGGCAGCGACCGCCCATGCGCCGGCATTATTCAAGCCGATCCAGTGGAACGCTAACCATGTCAGGAGAGCCAGGAGCACATTGGTCACCAGCATCGTGAACATATAACTCTGGATAGACAGGTTGATGTCGTCCAGAATGTGCACAGTAATTTTCTTGTCCGTCAGCGCCGGGCCGGTCAATCGAATCAGCTTATGTTTGAACGTGTCGCCGGCCGATAAAAGAAAAAAGATCAAAATAAGCACCATAAACGATTCGGTAATGAATCCGAACGCGCCAAGAGAACCTGCCATCAAGAAGTCGCCCAGCTTTAACGTAGGCTGGTCAATGACGATGTGTGTGGCTGGCTGCTTGGGCGTCGCGTGGATGTCCGCCGCCTGGTTCGTCGCTTTTTCAATCTCGCGCGCGGCGGCTTGGACTTTTTGCATGGTGTTGGGCTGTCCCTCCCGCATGCTGCGGACCGCGCCGGACAATTTGCTCGCCGCTTCGGGCAGCTGATCGAGAATGGACTGGACCTGACCCTGTAGCGATATCGCCCCAAAGGCGCTTCCGCACACGACTGCCAGCATGACAATGCCGGCGCTCAACACTCGAGGTATCTTCAGCCGCTCCAGCCATGCCACGACCGGATTGAGGGTATAAGCGATGAAGATTCCGAACAGGAGGGGTATGAAGAACTTCGCACCCGATTGTAGGGCGAATACGGCGACGGCGGTCGTTGCAATGGAGAGCATCAACCCCCGCACATCTATCGACACCCGATCGGCGCCATGAGGAGGGTCTGGCAATGACGTAGTTCCAATACCGCTGGAGGGGAAATCTGCTGCTGGACCGGAAGGCAAAGTCTGTGGTTCAGCACTCATGCCTTCTTCAAGAGATTTCATCGCGACGTCGCTCATAGCGTCTAAACCTCGGACTACCCTTGTCAGTCTGGAACGGCCGCGTGGGAGTGGCACACAGATTCTCATTACACTCTGCCTGGAGAGGAGAGTGAGAACTGGTCAAAAGTGCTCAGAATTGGAGAAGCGAGAGGAGTTGATGAGGTATGCCGTCAGATACTATCTATGATCGACCATTTCTCCGGCAGGGAGGCATTCCAATGACGTTCAGCTAGGATCGTATTTTCCCGCACAATCCTCGCCGTGGATGCCTGATGGGTTAACGGCTATGCGCGATGAACATGAGCGGCCCGTCGCTGCCTCGTGCGGGCGTCTCGCGATGGCTGTAGGGAACTCAGCGGTGGGCTGCCCGCGAAGAAGGCTCCTCAGTCTGAATGCGGCGACCCCTCCGCTGAGAGGTTTTCTGCCCCTTCTTCCGGTTCCCCGTATCTTGACCTGTCTCCGGATCTGCGGGTTCCCAGAGATCCACACGCGAGCCCGATACTTCAAAGCGCTGGTCCGCATTGAAGACTCGCGCAACGTCCTCGGAACGGGCCATGTGCACGACCCCCACCCCGAGAGAATGGCCATACTCATCCCTTAAGACTTGCGCGAGCACCACGGTTCCAAAGGGCACGAATGTCTGGCGAAGCTTCTCGTCGGTGCAAAAATAGGACAGCCCGCTGACATGGATGTGAGTACTCATTTTGAACCCCTCCTGCTGTGAATCCGGTGTGGAAATAAGTCAGCCATAGATCCATTATGCCCATAGGATCACTAACAGTCTGTTCAGAATTGCTCACTTTTCAAGGTATTTTTAAAATATTTTATGGAGGGTATCCCCAGGACTAAAAGGCAAAAGGGGTGCAAAAGGAGATTGTGGTATGGCAATAAATTGCGCAACGCCTTACGTCCGAGTGGTCGAGTGTGGGGGGGTGCGCGAGGACAGAACCGAGTGTCAGGATGGTTGAAAGTTGCGACGAAGAATGGTCAACATGGCGGAGTCGTTCGTTCCTCTCTCCACTTTGTCTCCATGCCGGCGAGTTCCGCTCTCACCAATCCTAAATTTGTTCTTTCCCGCCGGAGTGTCTCGATCTGTGCCTGGACGCCTGCAAGCACGTGATCGATTCTCTCGACGGTGATCGTGAGCCCGACTGGTCTTCGGGGCGATGCCTGCTGAATTTCTTCACGATGTATCACGCTGCCCGATGTCTCTGACATGCCGGCTCTGTCGTTATCCTTAGGCTCTAGCATTGACGTCTCCTTGGGTTCTTGATTCGTTATTTTTCCCATCACATGGAGCCATACTTTTGGGCCTGAGGTCGTACGAACACAATTCCTTTCCTGGCCCTCGCATGAGGACCGGACCGTTTGGGAGCAGGCGGGTGGAGACGATTGGCACGAACTACGGAGTCTTCGATATATCCACAATTGATGCACCGTGTGGCCCTGTACAAACGGCTTGTTTCCCATCTCAAGTCGTCGAACACTTCTCGAACGAGCAATCCCCTACAGCGTTGACAGAGCATAGGTCCTCCTTCTGCTTCCAGTGTCACCCCTATGTGAGGCTCACACGTCGGCGCAGCTGCGATTGAGATAACAGGCCGCTCCCTCATCGGCGATGGCATACGTGGGTCGCCCTTTAGTTGGTGACCGTGGACGCGAGTATGCCAAGGAACCGGACTACGGTCTGGTCAGAATTGCTCAGGTTTATTAATTAAGTTTGAAAATATGCAGCAACCCGGACCGAACGTGGCGGAGCGGTTCCCCAACGCACATCTGTGCGGAAGGACTAGCAAAGGACATCGCTGAAGCACCCTAGGCCCCCTCGTCGGAGAAGGACTAGGTATATCGCACGCGATGGTAGTACCGCCAAAAGATGAGATCGAGGATGATGAAGGTCATGACGAGACCGAGGATACTAGTCAGGGTAAGATCAAACCTCTGCTGCACGGCTAAGAGAGGAAGCAGGCTTTCAAGGACCTGATCCAGACCGGGAGCATGGCGTCCCGAAACCCACCCCAGACGTCGCTTGATAAAGCTCGTCAGACTATCACCCAGCATAGCCGCGACAGAAAATACGAGTCCTGTTGTGATTGTGAGACCCTCGACCCACGCGCACAGGATCGTGATAGGGATCGCAAACAGATAGCCCCGCCAGGTTTTGGACGGTCCAAACAGAGGGCGTCCATCCAGAAAGCGCGATCCACAATCCAGGGGGAAAACAAAACGGTCGTGTAACAACCGTTGCCCTACGATGGGCGACAGATTTGCGACGACGATGAGCAGCAGCAATTTCAGGTGTATCAGTTCCAGCTGGAAACCTTTCCTCACACCCATGAAACCCGGTGAACAGGTTGCGGAAACACTACGTCGGTAGACGAGGATTTCGATTGTCCGGACGCTGCTGGCGGACTTTTTCAGCATCCGGTTCCAGCGTGAGCTGCTTGATCTCTCCCGCCGTAGCATCCAGGGCGACACGTTCGCCATTCTTCAATAGCTGTGTCACACCCCGGACATTCGCGATGGCGGGGAGGCCGTACTCGCGGGCGATGATGGCCCCGTGAGACAGGATGCCGCCCATCTCCACGACGAGTCCAGCAGCAAGCCCCATGACCGGCGCCATCCCTGGATCAATCACCGGCGCCACAAGAATGTCCCCCCGTTTCACATTCTTCAGATCGTCCGGAACCAGCAGCAGGCGGACTGGTCCTTCAGCATAACCGGAGCTGATAGGGAGACCTCTGAGCGGGCGATCAGATCCGCTGTTGTCATTATCCACCCTGTCAGCGCTTCCGATCACCATATCAGGGACCTTGTGGACGGCATGATTCTCCCATTCTCTGCGACGCGCTTCTATCAGTCTCTTCCACTCTTTTGTAGAACCGGACGCGACCGCTTTGATCTCATCGAGTAGCAGAAAAAATATATCCTCTCTGGATTGTAAGATGCCACGTGCCGCCAGCGTCCCTCCGATATTTTGGGCGACATGGCGGACACAGGCTACGAAATGCATCAGGGCATGCCGGTTGGCTTCGCGTAATTCCAGATAACGGCAGAGTCGCCTGTGCCACCAGCCGAAGACTATCCATTCATGCCAGCGCCACCCGAACACTGCCCGAAGACATCGTAGCGCCTCTTGTCGAACGGACTCCTGCCCGCGACGGATCTCATAGGCCGGTGTAGTGGGCGGGACTGTCAGATGTCCTCTGATGACCCCGAGGACATACTCAGGGATCTCCACGAAGCGCGGCGACATAATGTCCGACTCGCCGATGGCCCGATGCCCGTATTCCTCTAAGTAGGCGTCAAAGGCCTGAAGAAAACTTGTGCCGGCCAGTTCGGACCGAAACAGCTCAGGAAGCCAAGGCTCCGCCAACAGGAAGTCCCTGACCACCGGCTCGCGTCCGGCCGCCTCAGCCAACTCAGTCAACTGCAGAATCTGTTGGGCGCTAATGATGGTTCCCACTCCCTGCAAGGTCCGGTTCAGAACGGGCCGCCACTCAGCTCCCAGGCGCCGTTCGAGGAGTAGTTTCATCACATAGAACCCCTGCGACACTCCGTTGAAGATTGCGAAGGTCAGGTCTCCATTCGTCAGCAGGTGTCGGCTCAACTCCTCTTCCCGGGCCGTCAGTTCGACCTGGGTGAGCCCTCGTGCCGGTTCGTCGTTGTATCTCGTATCCAGTCGTCGTATCGCCTGAAACCAGGCTGGTGCTCGCTTGGCTGCACGCCTGATTTTCCACTCCATGAGAATGGCGATTCTCCACCAGGTGAGCCGCGGGACCGTGAACGGAACGGGACACGTTTCACCACCCATCTGCTCGGTGAGGAGCGCCGGGTCGCCACCCAGTTGCGCCATGACTGACTGAAACAATGTCATGTTGATGAACGGGCGGCCGTGGATCACTCTGACCGATGAAATTCCAGGAGGGATATGGCATCCCAACTCGCGATAGCACTGTACAATGTGGGTCTCCATAAACCCCTTGAGGAGCGAGAGGCCGAGCGGGCTCGGCACTTCCGGCAGGGTCTCTTTGAAGTTAGCCCGAGACCACAGTGTCGTCGCGGAATCCGATAACGCTTTCGGTTCAGGAATTGGCCTGGCTTGCAGGAGCCAGAGTCCCTCCGCATTACTTGCCCACTCCACATCCACGGGCTTCCCGATCGCACACTCCACGGCTCTCACCAGCCTCGCGAGTTCGAGGACGTCATGCTCATCCAGGGCGGATTTATTCCGATCTCTTTCGGGCAGGGAGCGATCCGTCAGACCCCACGGCTCGGCGACCCTCACCGTCGTCTTCTCGGTAATATCGCGCTGGATCACTGTCAGGGAAGCCGGCTCGTTTCC
>JBBRRM010000004.1:0-21576 GCA_038275915.1 Nitrospirales bacterium | reverse complement strand
GTTCGGGGTGGGATTGGGCGAGGGCAAACAGAAGCTCTATTTCCTCCCGGAGGCGCATACGGATTTTGTCCTGGCGCTGGTCGGCGAAGAACTGGGGCTCATCGGGACCGCTACCGTGACCCTGCTGTTTGCATTTTTTGTGTGGCGGGGGTTTCAAATCGCCGCGCGTGCGCGGGTGCCGTTCGGCCGCTATCTGGGCATGGGCATTACCTTGTTGATCGGTGGCCAGGCGTTGGTGAATGCGGCAGTGGTAACTGGGCTCTTGCCGACGAAAGGGCTCACCTTACCGTTCGTCAGCTACGGAGGGTCGTCGCTGGTGGTCAGTCTGATCGGCGTGGGGATCTTGCTCAGTATTTCTCGCGACCGGCATGCCGGGGGGGCTCGAAGCGGACGTGGCGGGTCGGATCACGAATGACGATTGTCATCGCAGCGGGAGGAACCGGTGGCCATCTCTATCCGGCTGTGGCGTTGGCACGAGAGTTCCTCCGGCGGGACCCCGCGACCAAGGTGCTCTTTGTGGGCACGAGGCGCGGACTTGAGTCGACTGTGCTTGAGCACGAGGGATTCGACCTGGCCTTGATCTGTGCCAAGCCGGTGATGGGCAAGGGACTGTTCGGCATGGTGACAGGTTTGGGTGCCATGCCGGTGAGTTTGTGGCAGTGCCTGGGGATCCTGCGAACGAGACGGGCTGATCTGGTGATCGGGGTCGGCGGATATACGAGTCCGATGATGATTCTAGCGGCTGCATTGACTGGAGTGACGCGTGTGATTCTCGAGCCGAACGCGAATCCCGGCATGGCCAATAAAGCGGTGGGGCCGTTCGCCCAGCGCGTTTTTCTCGCATTCGAATCGGCGGCCGACTCGTTTAACCGTGCCAAGGTGCGTGTGGTGGGGACTCCGATTCGTACGGCGTTCCTGGAGAGTATTCAACAGAAGCGGGAGCCGTCAGGTCAGCTCCATCTGTTGATTTTCGGCGGGAGCCAGGGGGCGAAGGCGATCAATGCAGCGGTGACGGAAGGATTGTCCGAACTGATAGCGCAACTTCCTCATCTCACTGTCACCCATCAGACCGGCGAGTCCGACCATGCTCGCGTGGCAGAAACCTATCGTCGTGCCGGCATCGAGTCAAAAGTTCTGCCGTTTCTCTATGATATGCCTGCGGCACTACGGGAGGCAGATTTGGTCGTCGCGAGAGCCGGCGCCATGACGGTCGCGGAGCTCGCGGCCTGTGGAAAACCGGCCATCCTCATTCCGCTGCCTTCTGCCATCTATGACCACCAGACGCGGAATGCCCAGGTGATGGAAGCAGCCGGGGCTGCCGTGGTCCTTCCGCAATCCGCCCTTACGGGTCTCCTGTTGGCTCGTACGGTAGCGACCATTCTCAGGGACCCTGAGCGATTGCGGGTGATGGGAGAGTCAAGTCTATCGATGAGGCGAATCGATGCGGCCGAGGTAATCGTTCGCGAATGCTACGCACTCATGGGGGGCCATCATGATGTTAACCGATCTGTCGGAGCGGCAGGAGTCTAATGGTATCGGACAGCGTAGACAGGGACCACCTTCGTATCCACCGGTCGGTGGAGTAAGGCGAGCGGCAATGTTTCGCAAAACGCAACAGATTCATTTAGTGGGAATCGGAGGATCGGGGATGAGCGGCATCGCCGAGGTGCTGTTGACGTTAGGGTACAAAGTAACAGGCTCGGACTTGCAGGCTTCCGATACGACGAGGAGATTGGAAGAACTCGGCGGGCGGATTTTTGTGGGCCATCAGGAATCGAATGTGGGGGAGGCCCAAGTAGTGGTCATCTCCTCCGCCGTGTCGGCACAGAACCCTGAGGTCATGGCGGCCAAGGCAAAGCAGATCCCGGTGATTCCACGGGCCGAGATGCTCGCAGAGTTGATGCGACTGAAGTTCGGGGTCGCCATTGCCGGCGCTCATGGAAAAACCACGACGACGTCGATGGTGGCCAACGTGCTGGCCCAGGGCGGACTGGATCCTACGATGGTGATCGGAGGTAAAGTGAATGCCCTGGGGAGTCATGCCCGCCTTGGTCGCGGCGACCTCCTCGTGGCGGAAGCCGATGAAAGCGACGGATCGTTTCTCCGTCTGTCTCCGACGATCGTCGCAGTCACGAATCTCGACCGGGAACATCTCGATCACTACGGCAGCATGGAGCGAATCAACGAGTGCTTCCTCGAGTTTATCAATAAGGTGCCGTTTTACGGGTTAGCCGTGCTGTGTGCCGATGATGATCGGTTAAGGGCGCTCTTCCCGAGCATCGTGAAGCGCTATCAGACTTACGGGCTTCGTGAGCGTGACGGTGTCGTGCCGGACTTCTTCGCTGCAGAGATCAACTTGAATCAATGGGGCGCCGAGTTTCGGGCACAGTTTCGTGGACGCAATTTGGGCCCGTTCCGCCTGGCAGTGCCCGGCCGACACAATGTCTCCAACGCGCTCGTGGCGATTGCGATCGGCCTCGAATTGGATGTGCCAGTGGACCTTATCAGGAAAGGCCTGGCGGCCTACACCGGGGTGGAGCGTCGCTTTCATCTGCGGGGGGAAGCGAACGGGATCATGGTCGTGGATGATTATGGGCATCATCCGACCGAGATCAAGGCCACCCTGGCCGCGGCGAAACAAGGGTGGGGAGATCGGCGCTTAGTGGTGCTGTTTCAACCGCATCGCTATACCAGAACGCGGGACTTGTTGGAGGATTTTGCGAAGGCGTTCGACCAATCGGACCTGCTGTTTTTGACGGAAATCTATGCAGCCGGCGAGCAGCCGATTCCAGGAGTGACCGGCGCCAAATTGGCCGACCTTGTTCGTGCGGCCGGTCATCCGTCTGTGACTTTTGTGGAACAGAAGGACACCTTGGTGGATCAGGTGCTGCCCCATCTGAAATCGGGGGATCTCGTCATTACATTAGGGGCGGGGGATATTTGGAAGACAGGACTTGGATTATTGGCCCGGTTGACCCCCACTGCGTGACGTCATGAAACGAGGAGGTCGGTATGTCGCGACAGAGGCGAGAGCTCATGCGCGGTTCACGCAGGCAGATGTGCGGGCGGCAGTGGCAGGGCTCCGAGGATCCGTGTCCTTCCATGCTCCGCTGCGAGAGTACACCTCGTTCAAGATCGGAGGACCGGCAGATGTCGTGGTTGAACCGGCTGATATTGAGGATGTCTGTCTGGTGGTTCAACAGGCGCGCGTACGCAAAGTTCCTGTATTCGTCTTGGGTGGAACGAATCTCCTCATCCGAGATGGGGGCATCCGCGGCATCGTGGTCAGCCTGGTGCGGCTGCGCGCAATCAAAGAAGAGCCGGGGTCCGTCCTCTATGCCGAAGGAGGAGTCGGGATGCCAACATTGATCGGGTACGCCATCCGACATTCCCTTGCAGGGTTGGAGTGGGCGGCGGGAATTCCCGGGACTGTGGCTGGCTGCGTGGTGATGAACGCCGGTACGAAGCTCGGGGAAATGAAAAATTCGATCAAGGTCGTTCGCATGGTGAATGTGAAAGGCCAGGTCATCGACATGGAGGCAGCTCAGGTGAAGTTCGAGTATCGGCGGGCCTTGCTGCCACGCGGCATTGTCGTGGGTGTCTGGGTTCAGTTGAAGGAAGGCGTCCGATCGGAGATTGAACGGGTGGTTAAGGACTACCTCCACTATAGGCGTGATACGCAGCCGCTCGCGATGCCGAGTGCCGGTTGTGTGTTCAAGAACCCTCCGAACGATTCTGCAGGCCGATTGATCGAGGCGGCTGGCCTCAAGGGGGCGCGCGTCAGCGATGCGGAGGTATCGACGAAGCATGCCAACTTCATGGTGAACAGGGGGCAGGCGCGCGCGAAAGACGTGATTGCGCTGATTGGAAAAGTCCGCAGCGCGATTCGCCGGCGGGCGGGTGTGCGGTTGGATCTTGAACTCAAAATTGTAGGAGAGACTGAGTGATATGAGCGAGGCTCGCCTGACAGTTCGACCCCTTCTGACCCGGGCCCGCATCGGGGTGTTGATGGGAGGGCAATCGGCCGAACGCGACGTGTCCCTTCGGACGGGCGCCGCAGTGCATCGGTCGCTGATCCGTCGTGGCTATAACGCGGTAACCATCGATGTCGGACCGACGCTCTCACAGGATTTGCACGACCAGAAAATTGGCGTGGTGTTTCTCGCGTTGCACGGACCCGGGGGTGAAGATGGTGCGATTCAGGGGTTTCTGGAAACCCTTGGTATTCCCTACACCGGATCCGGTATCCAGGCCAGCGCGATCGGCATGCATAAAGGCACCACGAAAACTCTTCTGGCCTCAGCGCGTATCCCTGTGCCGGCCGGCACAGTCATCAAACGCGGGAAAAAGGTCTCAAGCGCCGCCTTGTTGCGGGCGGCGAAATTGCGCTGGCCCGTTGTAGTGAAGCCTGCCTCGCAAGGGTCAACCATCGGCGTCACCATCGTGCGGAAGCCGGCGCAATGGCATGAAGCCCTGACCTTGGCCCATCGCTACGATGTGGATGCGATGGTCGAGGCCTACATTCCGGGGCACGAAGTCACGGTGTCGATCATCGGGAGACACAACTCTTCTCCGTTGGTGCTTCCTGCTGTGGAAATTGTTGCACCGGACGGCTTTTACGATTTTGCGGCGAAGTATGAAAAGGGGAAAACGCAATATCTCTGTCCTGCGCCCTTGACCGCGGCAGTGACTCGCCAAATTCGGACGTTGGCGCTGCATACCTATGAAGTGTTGGGTTGCGAGGGTGCGGCCCGGGTCGATTTCCGCATTACCCCGGGTGGCCGCCCCGTTGTGTTGGAGATTAATACGGTCCCGGGTATGACCGAAACGAGTTTGCTGCCGATGGCGGCGGCGCGGGCCGCCATCGACTATGACGAGCTGACCGAACGGATTCTCGAGTCCGCACTCGCTCGCGCCGCTCGCCTCGGCTGTCCGTCAGGCGACGGGTGTATGCCATGAAGATGTCCGTGCGAAAGCGAGCCGTGCGTGCAATCGCCCCACGGCTGAATCAATGGAAAGGCGCGCGTGCCAGTCAGGTCTTGGATCAGCGGCAACAGGCGCGTCGAGAAAAATTATTCTCTCAGGGACGACGTGCGTTGCGCGTGGGGAAATGGCTCGTCGGTCTTGCGGTGTTGGGTTGGACGCTGACCATTGTGGCGCGAGAGGTGGGGCCGGTGCTCCAACAATGGCTGGAAATCCGCGACGTAGAAGTTGAAGGAATTCACCACGTGACGAAGCCGGAAGTGTTGGAGCGACTGGTCTTGAAGCCCCATATGGGACTCCATCAAGTCAGCACGGCCTTTCTTGCTGAGCGATTGCGAGCGCATGCCTGGATCAAGGAGGCGACGGTGGAGCGCCGGCCGCCGCATCTTCTGCACGTCACCGTACGGGAACGAACGCCGGCCGCCATTATTCGGACGGGTACGGACCATTGGTTGAGCGATGAGTGCGGATACCTCCTTGCCAAGTTGGGCAGGGAGGACGACCAGACGCTGCCATTGCTGACTGGACTGGAGCCGAAATCTCTTCTGCGCGGAGAAGCACGTATTCACAACACCATTCAGTCCGGGCTCGTGCTGGCCAAACTCATTGCCAGTACCCTCGATGGGCGGATTGAAGTCAATCTCGCGAATCCACTGAATGTGGTGGCCTCGGCTAACGGGGTGCGATTCCAGTTCGGCGACGACTCCTTGGTCGATCAATGGGAGCGGTTCCAGAAAGTGAAACCGTCGTTCAAAACTGCCTCCCTCGATGGTCGGAAGCGCGAAGTGACCGAGATCGATCTGCGCTACGACAACCGTGTCATTGTGCGTGAAAGGGGGTGAGGGCTGTGCCGAAGCGTGATCAGATTCTTGTGGGGTTGGACATCGGGACCACGAAGATCTGCGCCATAGTTTCGGAGATTACCGATGAGGGGACGCTCAACATCATCGGGGTCGGATCCAGCCCCTCTCGCGGTCTCCGCAAAGGCGTCGTGGTCGATATCGAGAGCACGGTGGAATCGATCAAGAAGGCGGTCGAAGAAGCTGAGCTCATGGCGGCGGTCCAGATCAATTCCGTCTATACCGGCATCGCCGGCAGCCACATCTCCGCGGAGAACTGCAAAGGGGTCGTGGCGCTCAAGAAATCAGAGGTCACGCGGGAGGACATCCACCGGGCGATCGAGAGCGCCCGGACTCTGGCCGTGATCCCCCATGAACGACGGATTCTCCATGTCCTCCCCCGTGAATTCATGGTGGATGGACAGGAGGGCGTGCGGGAGCCGTTGGGTCTGTCCGGGAACCGTCTTGAAGTCAACGTGCATGTGATTACGGGGGCCGTCACCTCAGCACAGAACATCATCAAGTGTGTGAATCGCGCGGGACTTGACGTCGTGGATATCGTGCTGCAACCCCTGGCTTCTAGTGAGGCGGTCCTCAGCCAGGAAGAGCGAGACTTGGGAGTTGTCATGGTCGATCTCGGCGGTGGGACGACCGACCTCGCGATTTTTCTCGATGGGAGCATCAGGCACTCGGCAGTCTTACCGATCGGCGGGCAGAATCTGACGAAAGATCTCGCCATCGGGTTGCTGACCTCGCAGACCGAAGCCGAGAAGATCAAGCTGCAGCACGGGATCGCCCGAACGGGATTGGTGCAGAGCCACGAAACAGTGGCGGTCCCGTCGGTCGGGGATCGTCCCGCACGGACATTTTCACGTCGCGACATTGCCGAGATTCTTGAGCCACGAGTCGAAGAAATATTCGAGCTGGTTCGTCGGGAAATTGCGCGCGCCGGCTACGAAGGAATGTTGGGCGCAGGGGTCGTGATTACAGGGGGAACATCGTTGTTGGATGGGATGCCTGACGCCGCAGAGCAAGTCTTAAATCTCCCAGCTCGCCGCGGTGTGCCCACGGGAGTCGGAGGGCTCCGCGATATTGTCAGTAATCCCATGCATGCCACGGGTGTCGGTTTGCTGCTCCATGCCCGGCACCATGCTGAGGAGATGGCCACAGCCGGCCTGCGAAACGGCCGTCCGTTGAGTAAGGCATTCGATCGTATGAAGTCCTGGATGTTCGAGTTCTTTTAACCGTTGCGCGAGGCGGCCGGCCGTTACGCGGACTCTATCAAGGGAGGTGTCCTGATGTTTTCATTTGAAGAAGATGTCGTATCCCCCGTTCGGATCAAAGTGATCGGTGTCGGTGGCGCCGGCTGCAACGCCATCAACACCATGATCACGTCCGGATTGGCGCGGGTCGACTTCATCGCGGCGAATACTGATCTGCAGGCGTTGGATCGGTCGCGGGCGTCGTATAAAGTTCAGCTGGGTCCTGAGCGGACCAGGGGGCTCGGCGCCGGGGCCAAACCGGAAGTCGGAAAGGATTCCGCGTTGGAGAGTAAAGATCATATCCGTGAGTGCCTTGAAGGCGCAGACATGGTGTTTGTGACCGCCGGGATGGGTGGTGGAACCGGGACGGGTGCGGCACCGATCGTGGCGAGCATTGCGCGAGAACTTGGCATCTTGACGGTCGGGGTGGTGACGAAGCCGTTTTCCTACGAGGGTCATCGCCGGATGATTCATGCGGATGAAGGGATTCGTGATCTTCGCCGCCATGTAGATACTTTGCTCGTGATCCCGAATCAGCGATTGCTCGGGATCGTCGATAAAGCCACCCCGTTGCTCGAAGCGTTCAAGGTGGCCGATGATGTCCTCCGACAGGCCATTCAAGGGATCGCGGATGTGATCACGACCACCGGTCATGTGAACGTGGACTTTGCCGATGTTCGCACCGTGATGTCGCATACGGGTCGTGCCGTGATGGGTATGGGCGTCGCGCGCGGGACGAATCGGGCGATCGAAGCGGCCCAGAAGGCGATTTGTAGTCCATTGTTGGAGGAAGGCAGCGTGGAGGGCGCGCGCGGTGTGCTGTTGAATATCACCGGGGGACCCAACATGTCGTTGCACGAGATCGAGGAAGCCGCGACGATCGTTCAACAGACTGCCGATCCGGAAGCCAATATCATTGTCGGACAAGTGATCAACCCCGATATGGGCGATGATCTGGTCGTGACGGTGATTGCGACCGGATTTGAGCGGGAGGAACCGGCCACTCCAGTGCCCGCGTCAGCAGCTCGGACTTCTCGCAATGGGCAACAGGCGACGACGGCTGCCGCCCATACGATGGGAGAACGATCCTACGCCGAGCGTCCTCTCAAGGATCTCGATCGTCCAACCTTCTTGCGACGTATGGGAGATGGAAGAGAGTCGATGGACCGAGTGGCGGTCGTGACGGATGACGAATGGGATGTCCCCACGTTTTTGCGCAAGCAGGTCGACTGAGCCGGTAGTTCGGAGAGTTTGAGAATTCCCCATGGAGTGTGGCCATGAGTGCAGCAGTCATCACGGTTCCTGCCTTCGCGTCTGCGCGTGATGGGGTCCGTCATTTCTTCGGCACCCGACGGCATGCAGACTCGCTGGCACTAGATGTAGGAGTACCGGCTCGTCAGTGCGGAGCGCAGGGGGCTGGGTGGCTGCTGTCTGTCAAGCAAGTGCATGGGACCGATGCGTTGATCCTGGATCGTCCTCTCACCGAGTCGGATCAGTTCCCTGGCGGATGGGATGCGCTGGTGACCGACCAACCAGGTGTGACGGTGGCGGTACGAACGGCGGATTGTGTCCCCGTGCTCGTGCATGATCCGCTCCGGCGTGTCGTGGCGGCGATTCATGCCGGTTGGCGTGGCGCTGTCGCCGGGATAGTTCCAAAGACCATCACGCTGATGGAAGCCAGGTTCGGATCGACACGGTCGGATCTGCGAGTCAGTATTGGACCCTCGGCCGGTCCCTGCTGCTATGAAGTAGACGATCCGGTGCTCGACCACCTCCGGATGGGATTACCCGATTGGCAGTCGGTAGTACGGGATTATCAAGGGCATAAGGCTCGACTGGATCTTAAGGCCCTGATACGGCGGCAAGTGGAGGACCAGGGCGTGCCCTCTCCTTTTATTTCGGCGGTGAATCTGTGTACGATCTGCCAGCATGAACTCTTTTATTCCTATCGAAGGGAAGGCTGTGTAAACGGGACGATGGTCAGCGGGATTACCCTGCTCTCTCACCGATAAGAGTGGGGTGGTGTACGCGCTGACATTTGACCGGCGGATTCGGTACAATATGCGGGAATTTCTGGTCGATGGAGCTTCAGCTGTGGCTGATCATGCGAAATGGATCTACGGGCTAGTGCCTCAATCAGTGAGAGTGTTCGACTCATCTTCGAACGGATACGGTATGCGACGCAGCGATCCGGATGGCCGGACAGGAGCGTTTGCCTCGTCGCGGCGACCAAATCGGTGGGGCTCGACCAGATCCGCGAGGGGATAACGGCAGGATTGACGGTTCTCGGCGAGAGCCGCCTTCAAGAAGCGCTTCCCAAAATTGAGTCGTTGCGAGGGCAGCCGATCCAGTGGCACTTTATCGGACGCTTGCAGCGGCGAAAGGTCCGAGAGGTCGTGGGGGTGTTTGACCTGATCCATTCAGTCGACAGCATGGAATTGGCAACGGAAATCGACAGGCGGGCGCAGGAAGCAGAGCTGACCCAAGGCGTACTCTTGCAGGTGAATCTTGAAGCGGAGGCGACAAAGGCCGGGTTTCTGCCGGATGATCTTGATGGAGCCATGGCGAGGTTGGGGGCCTTATGCCATGTGGCAGTGAAAGGACTCATGGCGATTCCACCTCCTACTCGCGATCCGGAAGAAGCGCGCCGCTACTTTCGTCGTTTGCGTGAGTTGGCGTTGCGCCTCTCACTCAAACCGATCGGTACCATCTCTTTGAAGGAACTCTCGATAGGCATGTCGAACGATTATGAGGTCGCAGTCGAAGAAGGGGCCACGCTGGTGCGAGTCGGCACGGCTATTTTTGGGGCGCGGGGCGCCTAGTCCAATGATCACGAACAAGATCGCGTTCATTGGCGGTGGCCAAATGGCTGAAGCCATCATTGGCGGCCTCCTCTCAGGGCAAGTGTGTCTTGCCGAGTCGATGTGGGCGACCGATCCTGTCGCAGAGCGGCGTGATCGCTTAAAGGGTCAATTCGGGATTCGGGTTGGTTCTACTAACCGGGAGGCGGTTTCCTGGGCAGATGTGGTTGTGTTGTCTGTGAAGCCTCAGACGCTTCCTGCTGTACTAAATGAGCTAGGGACGAGCCCAGCCCATGCCCTCGTGGTATCCATAGTAGCAGGAGCCACGATTCGGACAATTATAGAACAGACAGGCGAGGCGACACGCGTGGTCCGCGCGATGCCGAATACTCCGGCATTGGTCCGGGAAGGCATGACGGCTCTTGCAATGGGTGCCGGGGTTTCCGACGATGACGTTCGGCTGGTTCGAACGATATTCGAAGCTGTAGGTCTGGTCGTGTCGGTTGAAGAGCGATTGATGGATGCCGTGACCGGACTGAGCGGGAGTGGGCCAGCCTATGTATTTCAAGCCATTGAAGCACTGGCTGATGGAGGGGTACTGATGGGACTGCCGCGGCAGACCGCTGAGCTTCTTGCCGCCCAGACAGTGCTTGGGGCGGCTCGATTGGTGCTGGAATCGGGGGAGCACCCTGCTCAACTGAAAGATCGGGTGGCTTCCCCTGGGGGTACGACCATTGCCGGGCTTCATCAGCTTGAGCAGGGGGGATTCCGTGCTGCGCTGATGGCGGCGGTCGAAGCAGCCACTACTCGATCGAAGGAGTTGGGGCACTGATGTTTGTCGTGGGCAATGTTCTTTCGGCGGTGGCGACCATCCTTGACTATATGTTATGGCTCTATATGTGGGTGATCATTGCCCGTGCACTGATCTCATGGGTCAACCCGGACCCCTGGAATCCTATCGTGCAATTTCTCGAGCGTGCGACTGAACCAGTGTTGGCGCCGATTCGTCGATGGATCGGGTGGCGGATGGGGATGGATTTGTCGCCAATCGTCGCAATCCTGATCATCACCTTTCTGCAAATCGCGGTTGTGCAATCACTGAAGGAACTAGCCATGAGGATGAACTGAGATGACCATGGGGGATGCCATGAGAATTACACCGCTTGATATTCAACAAATGGTGTTCAAGGTTGGTTTTCGCGGATACGACAAGGAAGAGGTCAACCGCTTCCTTGAAGAACTGGCCTTGACGGTCGAATCGCTCAATCGAGACAATGCGGTTCAGCGTGAAAAGATCATGTTTTTGGAACAGCAGCTCTCTGAGTTGAAGCGGACGGAAGTCACATTGTCGAACACCCTCCTCTCTGCTCAATCTCTGGCGGAAGATGTAAAGCGGAATGCGCAACGGGAAGCAGATCTGGTCATCAAAGAGGCTGAATTAAAGGCCGGCGAGTTGATCCGTCAGGCCAGGGTCGACCTGACCGATACGCAGCGTGATCTCTCCTCGCTCCAAAAACAGCGACTGCTCATGGTTGAACGGTTGCGCGCATCGCTGCGGATGTTCGAGCGTATGTTGGAAGTGGAAGAACAAGAAGCGTTTCACGACGCTGCGACTGCATCGGAGGAGAAGCTCGAAGGAGAATCGAGCCCGGCGTTATAAGTCATTCATGCATGACTGGTTCTTGTCCGCATGCGCTCCTTGGTTGATATAGACCATTCCACCACAGAAGATTTTCCATCAGCAGCAGATTGTCTTGCCTACAGCTAATCATCAGGTACTTCAGGCGGCATTGCAATCGGCCGTTGACGATGGTGTCTTTCCAGGTGCTCAATTAGCGGTGCGCCTGCGCGGCGAGCTACAATGTGTAACTGTGGCTGGACGACTGTCGTCAGAGCCCACAGACTTCCTCGTACAACCCTCCACCATCTACGACCTTGCTTCTCTCACGAAACCGCTGGCGACGGTCACATCCGTAGTGCTCCTGATTCAGCGAGCGAAGGTCGCGCTAGAAGATCCCGTGCAACGGGTATTGACCGAACTTGACGGCACGCCGATCGGACAGGCAACGGTGCAAGATCTCTTGACCCACCGGTCGGGTTTGCCAGGATGGCGACCGTTATATGAGCGGCTCGGAGTAGAAACCATTGTTCCGGGACTTTCCGACGGGAATCAGTCCGTCAAGCAGCGTGTGTTGAAGATGATTCGCGACGAACCCTTGATCTATGTGCGGAGGGCACGAAGCGTCTACAGCGATCTTGGGTTCATGTTGTTGGGATTTCTGGTGGAGCGACTCAGTGGAATGGCGCTGGACGTCTGGTGTGAAGAAGCCATTGCGCAACCGCTACAGGCGGATCCACTGCTGTTTTGTCCAATAGGGCGAGCACAATCAGGTGTTGCCGGTACAGCTATCGATGCATCACGAATAGCCCCGACTGAACAGGACGAGTGGCGCAATCGACTCTTACGCGGCGAGGTGCACGACGAGAATGCCGCGGCGATGGGAGGAGTCGCAGGCCATGCAGGGTTGTTCGGGACTGCCGAATCGGTGCTGGCTGTTTCCGGACCCTGGCTTCGCAGCCACAATAACAGAGAGTCGATTCTTGACGGAGCCCTTGTCAGACAGTTTACGACCCGCCAAGAACCTGCTTCTCAGACGAGTTGGGCATTGGGATGGGATACTCCGTCGGGGCAATCTTCATCGGGGTCCCATTTTTCCGAACGGTCGTTCGGGCATCTTGGCTACACCGGGACGTCGCTGTGGATAGATCCGCTGTGCGAATTGGAAGTGGTGCTCTTATCTAACCGGGTACATCCGAGCCGGCGAAACGAGAAGATCAGGGCTTTCCGTCCGTTCATTCATGACCTGGTATATCGGGAGTTTGTTGCTGCGAGACAAGAGGGTAAGAGGCTATGAGGGGTCCTGGTAATCAACCCAGGTTTCTTTTTCAGCGAGATACTTCGTCCCTTTGAAGTTGGCACGGGTTCTCATTCTGCTGAAGCCGAATCCCTGCATTGCTTCGATGAGTTCTTTTACTGCAGCCCCGATGGTCGGATGTGAGTGGCCTTCGACAGTCAAGGCTTCATACATGACCTTAGCAGCGTACCCTGAGGGTGTTCGATTGACGAGGACTGCGCGATTGAAGTACCGGTCGCTCGGGTCGACTCCTTCAACTTGGTGTTTTTCAATCAGACCTTCTTTTTTGAAGAGCAGCGGCAGCGAACTCATCACGACCTCCATGACACGCGAATGGAATGGCCCAGAGCTGGTGATTATAGGGAGGGGCAGTGCCGACTGCAAGCCGTTGACAACCTCTTAATGCCCTCCTATCATCCCTTCCGCTGAGGCGGGCCGCTGTTTCCCTGAAGATATGAATATCCCCAACAGCTTGACCATCCTCCGTATTCTCCTGATTCCCTGCTATATCGGGTTACTAGTCTACGGCAGATTTGATCAAGCTCTCATCGTCCTTATCGTGGCTGGACTCACTGATGCACTCGATGGGGCGATCGCCCGCGTGACGAATCAACATACCCGGCTCGGAGCCGTGTTGGATCCTCTGGCCGATAAGCTGCTCCTTACATCTGGGTTCATCACGCTCTCGTTGATTCATTTGATCCCCTCATGGGTCACGATCGTAGTGGTCAGTCGAGACCTGATACTGATGTTGGGAACGGCGGTAGCGCACTTCACAGACTCTCACGTGGATATCACTCCCACCTTCTTGGGCAAGGGCACCACGTTCCTCCAGCTGTCTTATGTGGTGATGGTCATATTCCTGAGTTCTCGTCAGATCGATCTCATCGTCATGCTGCCGCTCTTGTTCGGCATGGTCACCTTCACGCTATTGTCCGGGCTACATTATCTCTACCGAGGCTATCGTCATACGAGTGCGATCAGTAGCTAAGGTTCGCAGGCCCCATCGCTTGCGCAGAGATTGTGCATTTGTTTGACAGGTCCCAGGGTGGCCAGTAGACTCGCTTGGTAAGTATTCCCCGTAGGCTACAACCGGCCAGAGCGATGGCCACATCGAAGGGTGAGTATTGCGTATGGCTACCTTTGCGTATGTTGGGCGGACCAGATCGGGAGCCGTCAAGAAGGGCGAGCTCAACGCAAAAACCCGAGATGAGGCTGTGGATCAGCTTCGGAAGCAAAGCGTCGTCGTCACCAGCCTCGAAGAAAAGAAGGGTGGCGCGGGGGGGTTCAATTTTAGTCTTGGTTCAGGCCTCACAGACAAAGACTTAGTTGTGTTTACTCGTCAATTTGGCACGATGATCAACGCGGGCTTGCCTTTAGTGCAGTGTCTCGAAATCCTCTCGACACAGTCCGAGAATAAGGTGTTGCGAGAGACGATTGGGGAGGTGAAGACACAAGTGGAAGCGGGTTCGACCTTTTCGGGCGCCTTGCGTCGTCACCCTAAAGTTTTCGACGATCTGTACGTCAACTTGGTACATGCGGGTGAGGTCGGTGGTCTGCTCGACACGATCTTGACGCGCCTCGCCAAGTACATCGAGAAAGCCATGAAACTCAAAGGGCAGATCAAATCCGCCATGATCTATCCGGCCGCGATTCTTGGTGTAGCAGCGGTTGTGATCACCGTCTTGATGATTTGGGTCATTCCGATCTTCGCAAAAATGTTCAATGAATTGTCTGGCGGGAAAATGGGGTTACCCGGTCCCACGCAGTTCGTTATCGATGTCAGCAATGTGTTTACGTCCTATTGGTATGTGATGATAGGGAGCATCGTCGCGGTGGTCTTTGGCATCAAGAAATATTATGCGACCTCACAGGGACGGATGGCGATCGACAAGTTTCTTCTCAAGACGCCGGTGTTTGGAGATCTGATCAGAAAGGCTTCGGTCGCGAAGTTTACACGTACCCTTGGAACTTTACTCTCGAGCGGAGTTCCTCTGCTGGAGGGGTTGACCATCTGTGCAAAGACTGCGGGCAACAAGGTTATTGAAGAGACGTTGGTCAACGCTCGCGTCAGTATCAGCGGTGGAAAGACCATTGCCGACCCCTTGGCAGCAAGTCAGGTGTTCCCGAAGATGGTCACTCATATGATTGCAGTCGGTGAATCCACTGGTGCGCTGGACGCTATGCTGGGCAAGATCGCAGACTTCTATGAGGACGAAGTCGACCAGGCAGTCACCTCCCTCACGTCGTTGTTGGAGCCCATCATGATGGTATTCCTTGGGATTGTGATCGGGTTTATCGTGATCGCGATGTACCTCCCAATCTTTAAAATGTCGGAGGCAATCGGCTAGAGAACGGCGTTCGGTTTGCGGTCCACTTTTCCCGGCTTCGACTAGGATGCAGTCAGACGGTTTCCGACCCCCTGTTTATGGAGCCTGAAGGGAGTGCTTCTCCCTTCAGGCTCATTCTTCTTCCACTGTGGCCCTCCACTCATGAATGATCTGCGCACAAGGCTCTATTGGATCATGGGCCTCCGGTTGACCCTCGTCACCCTGATGCTCGGTCTGTCCCTTGCCTTCCAAGTCGCAAAGGGGGGACGGGTTGAAACATTCTATACTCTGATTATTGCCACATATGTCCTGACGATTCCTTCTGCCCTTCTTCTTCAAATCCTTACTGTACCACGCGCCCTTTCGATTTTTTTCTGGACACAGGTCGGGATCGATTTCTTTCTCGAGACGGTGCTCGTCGGCAGGACCGGCGGGGTAGAGAGTCCCTTCGCGGTGCTATATGTCCTAACGGTAGCGGTCGCCAGTCTCGTTCCCCGTCGGCGAGTGGGGCTCCTGACCGCCTGTTTCGGCATCATTCTGTTCGGGCTCTTAACAAATATTCAACTATATGGCCTTGTTGAGGGATGGGGGTGGATGCCGCCGAGTCGACTAACTGTGCCTGAAACATTTCAAACGTTCGGTGTGTACGCTCTCGCCCTGCTTGTCGTCGGAATTCTTGGCGGAACCCTGGCAGATCAGCTTCATCAGGCGGACCAATCGTTACGTGAGAAGGAGCAGGGACTGACCCGGCTCCAAGTCTTTCACGAGAATATTGTTCGCAGCATCAGCAGCGGGGTGTTTACGGCAGATCCAATGGGGTGCATCACATCGTTCAATCCTGCGGCACAGGAAGCAACCGGGTATATGATCACCCAGGTTGTCGGGCGTCCATGGCGTGAGATCTTCAACTGGCATCCTGACCAGGAATCGGACGAGCCATTTGGTGGCGCCGTGTCGACGACGACGCGATTCGAAGTGGAGTGTAAGCGTGCTGACGGCAATCGCCTCATCCTCGGTATGACACTTTCCCCATTGCACGAGCAGGGGAGACAGACAGGCTTGGTGGGTGTGTTCAAAGATTTAACGCAGGTTCGGGATCTTGAAGAGGAGATGCAGCGCAAGGAATGGCTGGCCAGTTTGGGTGAAATGTCTGCCGGGATGGCCCACGAAATTCGAAATCCGCTTGGCGCGCTGGCTGGCGCAATGCAAATGCTCAGGAAAGATGCCACGGGAGATGAGACCAATTGCCGGTTGATGGATATTGCAATTCGGGAGGCGACTAGACTTGATAACATCATTACTGAATTTCTCCAGTATGCACGTCCGCCGGCCCTCAATCTTGCAGAACACGATCTCAACAAAGTACTTGCTGAGACGCTCGATCTCGTTCAACATGAAGCGCGAACACGTTCGAAGATCAACATTGTCACGTCCCTGGGAATCGGAGTGCTCACGGCCCTCGTCGATCAAGATCAGTTTCGGCAAGTTTTCTGGAATATGGCGACGAACGCGTTCGAAGCGATGCCGGAAGGCGGCCAGTTGACGATCTCGACGAGCTGCCGTCACGTGGATGCCGGCGGCCGGAAGGGAGACGTCATCGAAATTGCATTTCAAGATACGGGGGAAGGTATTGCGAAGCAGAACCTCGACAAGATTTTTCTCCCATTTTTCACGACGAAGAAGGAAGGGTCGGGACTGGGTCTCGCAGCCGTGCATCGAATTGTCGACCTGCACGGGGGGTGGATCAAAGTCGAAAGTCAGGAGCGTCAAGGCTCACGATTTGTCGTATGTATGCCGCGTTCTGGGGATGCCGGGGTGCGATTGTGGCATGAAGGACGGATGCCGTGGAAAAGATCCTAGTCGTTGATGATGAGAAGGGCCTGCGGGAAGTCCTGAGCATCATGCTCAAACGCGCGGGCTATGCCGTGACCGAAGCCTCAGATGGTGAAGAAGCCATTGCCCTTATCGGCAAGGAAATCTTTGATCTCGTCATTACCGACCTTCGCATGCCGAAAGCCGATGGAATGGCAGTTCTGAAGGCGGTGAAGTCTTCTTCTCCTGAAACCGTAGTACTCGTGATCACGGCATTTGCGACCTCGGAGTCTGCGGTCGATGCGATGAAACAGGGTGCGTACGACTATTTGACCAAACCGTTCCAGGTTGATGAAGTGCAGTTGATTATCCGCAATGCCCTAGAGAAGCGCCGTCTCTCGACCGAAAATATTCTCTTGAAGCGTGAAATGGCGAGCCAATCGTCGTTTGCGCAGATCGTGGGCCAAAGCGAGAGCATGCAGAAGGTGTTTGACGTGGTGCGCAAGGTCGCGGACGCCAAGAGTAATGTGCTGATTTGCGGGGAAAGCGGAACAGGCAAAGAGTTGGTAGCGCGGGCGATTCACTATAACAGTGCCCGAAGTCCGATGCCCTTTGTAGCGGTGAATTGCAGCGCAGTGCCGGAGACGTTGCTCGAAAGCGAACTTTTCGGGCACATGAAGGGGTCCTTTACCGGCGCGATGGCCAATAAGGCAGGGTTGTTCGAGGTCGCCAACGGCGGCACGATCTTTCTCGATGAAATCGGCGACACGACCCCGACCATTCAAGTCAAACTGCTGCGCGTGATTCAGGAACGCGAGTTCCGGCGTGTGGGCGGCAACCAGGATGTAAAAGTCGATGTGCGTATTGTGGCCGCGACCAATAAGGACCTTGAAAAGGCTGTCGCAGACGGCTCATTTCGCGAAGACCTGTATTACCGCTTAGACGTGATCCCAATTCGGCTTCCGCCGCTGCGGCTTCGAACGGGGGATATCCCGCTCCTCGCAAAACATTTTCTCGAGAAGTTTTCACAGGAAAGTGGGAAGCCGGCTCCCGTATTGACCTCGGAGGCGATGCATGTGTTGTTGAGCCATGAGTGGCGCGGCAACGTACGAGAGCTTGAGAACTTGATCGAGCGCGTGGTCGCCTTTTCCGTCGGTGGACCTGTCTCGGATGAGGATATTCGTGGCTGGCTCCATCGAGTTATCACCCCTCACCAGCAAGGGGTGCCGACCGATTTGCCTGAAGACGGGCTGGATTTGGAGGGGCTCATCAATGGCATTGAAAAAGACCTGCTCTTGAAGGCGCTCGAAAGGACCATGTGGGTAAAGAAAAAAGCTGCACGCCTTTTGAGGCTCAACACGCGCTCCTTTCGCTATCGACTAGAGAAGTATGCCATTAAGGGAGGCCGTGATTAACCCGCAGTCAATTCCACCCGAGATCACCGTCTTCGCTCCCGCCAAAATCAACGTGACCCTGCGTATCCTCGACCGTCGTCCCGACGGATTCCACAATCTCTGGTCAATCATGCAGACGGTTGCCCTCGCGGACGAGGTGCAACTCAGGCTGCGCGCGGACCGACAGGATATTCAACTGAGGTGTGATGCGACACAGCTGGCTGCAGACCGGAACAATCTCGTCTATCGTGCCGCCGCCGCGGTGCTGGAGCGAGCCCGGCATGCCAGCGGGCTCGACATCGAGTTGCGGAAGCGTATTCCGATGGGAGCCGGCCTCGGTGGCGGGAGTAGCGATGCCGCGGCCACCATCATGGGGTTGAACCATTTATTACGGTTGAAATGGTCTCCGACGCAGATGGCCGAGATCGGACAATCGTTAGGGAGCGATGTGCCTTTCTTTCTCTTTGCCCCTTCAGCCTTCGTGGCGGGTCGAGGAGAATCAGTTCGTCCGCTCGTCATTGAAGGAGCGCGATGGGTCGTGCTCGTCAACCCGGGGTTCGGGGTCAATACCAGGTGGGCGTATCAACAATTGTCCAACACCAGGACCGCCGCAACCCCTCTGTCGTTGGTTCATCGAGAACTCGACCGGCAATCACGGGTGAGTTGGACTCAATTGATTGCTGCGGCAGAGAATGATTTCGAGGCGCCGGTCTTCGCCGCACATGGAACTCTTCAAGAGATTAAACGAAGCTTACAGGCCCAAGGAGCCGAGGTCGCGCTGCTGTCCGGGAGCGGGGCGACAGTGTTTGGGGTATTTGTAGACGAGGCGCGCGCGCGCCTGGCCCAGGCCCAGTTCGTACATGAGAAGTTGATGAATGTGTTTGTCGTTCCAACTTGTTCGGCCCCCATTAGCTGGCGAGACGAACTGCACGATAACCTCTGCCTTGGTTGACAACTCCCCGCGCATTCCGTTAAAGTTTGGCCCCTTAGTTGGCTTCCTCAACAGCGCGCAGCAAACGAGGTAGGCGGGGCACGATTTCGCCCACCGACGCCCGCCGTCGAGACGAACCATATACGAAATCAAAACGTTACGCAGTTGCATCCAAGGACTCTGAGGAATCGATGAGCAGAGAGCTAAAGATATTCTCTGGCAACGCGAATCCGGCCCTGGCCCATGAGATTTGTGCGTACCTTGGGACCAAGCTCGGCGAGGCCACGGTGTCGTCATTTAGTGACGGAGAAATTCGCGTCAAGATTGAGGAAAACGTTCGTGGCGCCGACGTGTTCGTTGTGCAGTCGAGTTGCCAGCCCGTCAACGACTCCCTTATGGAGTTGCTCATTATTATTGATGCATTGAAGCGGTCGTCGGCGAATCGTATTACCGCAGTCATTCCCTATTTCGGCTATGCTCGCCAGGATCGCAAGGATCAACCACGTGTGCCGATTTCAGCGAAGCTGGTGGCCGATCTCATCAGCACCGCCGGCACCGATCGGGTGCTGACGATGGACCTCCACGCGGGGCAGATCCAGGGATTCTTCAATGTGCCCGTGGACCATCTTTATGCCCTGCCTGTGTTGTTGGATTACATTACGAAACAGGAGGTGAGCGATCTCGTCGTGGTTTCTCCGGATGCCGGTGGAGTGGAGCGGGCCCGCGCATTTGCCAAGCGGCTCCAGGCCAACCTGGCGATTATCGACAAGCGACGTGAAGGACCCAACCAAACGCAGATCATGAACATCATCGGTGATGTCGCGGGTAAGAGCGCGTTGTTGCTGGACGATATGATCGACACGGCCGGCACCATTGTCAAGGGTGCGCAGGCCTGTATGGATCGCGGAGCACGGGAAGTGTGGACCGCCTGTACTCATGCAGTGCTCACTGGCCCGGCATTGGACCGGATCCAGCAATCCTGCTTGAGGCAGGTCATCGTGACCAATTCCATTCCGCTCCGGGGCAAGGAGCAGATCTGTCCGAAGTTGCATCAATTATCGATCGCCCCACTCTTAGGGGAGGCGATTCGACGTATCCATGAAGATGAGTCGGTGAGTTCATTGTTTGCCTAAATTGAAACTGAAGCATCTCTAGACATGCGAGAGGGGACGGAGGCCTATCATGAAATTCGATCTAGCGGTCACGGTGAGAGAGAAAACGGGAAAGGGCGCGGCGCGCCAACTTCGGCGGGAGGGCAAGATCCCAGGCGTATTGTATGGACAGGGCGAATGTTTGCTCTTGACGATCGAACCCGATAGTTTGGTCAAGATTTTGAAGGCGCAAGCGGGGGGGACCGCGCTCGTAGCGTTGACGCTTACCGGTGCGAAGTCGAAACCGAACCGGACCGCACTCTTGCGCGATTTTCAGGTCGATCCCGTCGAGGGGAATGTGTTGCATGCAGATCTCTTTGAAATCTCGATGAACAAGCCGATTCGGGTGAAGGTACCCCTGCATTTGACCGGCGGAGTGCCTGCCGGTGTCAAAGAAGGTGGCATCCTTCACCACAATATGCGCGAATTGCATATTGAGTGTCTTCCCGCTGTATTGCCTGACTTCATCGAAGTCGATGCCTCGGGGATTGGCATTGCGCAAGGTCTTCACGTGAAGGATGTGCCCGCGCGCGAAGGAGTCCGGTATCTCGATGATCCCGAGCAGATGGTCGTGAGTGTGGCGGCACCGATGTCGGAGGCCAAACTCGAATCCCTTCTCGCGAGCGGCGCAGCCGGGCCGGAAGGTGTGAAGGAGCCCGAGGTGGTCACGAAAGGCAAGGTGGCTGGTGAAGCCGCCGAAGGTGGCGAAGCAGCGAAGGCCGGTGCGGCTGCCCCTGATGCAAAAGGTGGCGAAAAGAAAGGCGCTGCAGCTCCAAAAGCTGAGAAGAAAGAAGCCGAAAAGAAGAAGTAACATTGCGTCTCATCGTTGGGCTGGGCAACCCGGGCGCTGCCTATGCCCCAACCCGCCACAACGTCGGCATGAGGGTCATCGAGCGGGCCGCCGCTCGGTGGTCCGTCCGTCTCGCCAGCCGCGGCATGGCCCATCGCGGATCGGGACGTCTTGGGTCAGAACTCCTCGAACTCGCCGGCACCCTCGACTGGATGAACATCACTGGTCCCCCTCTCAGGGGGCTCCTACGCGAGTTTTCACTTACCGCCGACGACCTGATCCTCATTCATGACGATCTGGATCTTGATTTCGGGCGTCTTCGGATCAAACAGACCGGTGGGCATGGGGGACACAACGGCATCAAGTCC
>JBBRRM010000003.1:0-21813 GCA_038275915.1 Nitrospirales bacterium | reverse complement strand
GGCTGTGGTAGGCTGCCTACATGAGTCGCGAAAAAGACATCCCTCCAACACGCACCCCTCCCATGAACCTCCTGGCCCTCGATGAAGAAGGAATGGGTCGACTCGTGCAGCAGTTTGGATGGCCTCGCTACCGAACGGGTCAGATCTTGCGCTGGCTCTATCAACGTCGAGTCAAAGACATCAATCAGATGACGGACCTTAGCCACGCTGAGCGAACGACACTCGCCTCAGTGGCCACGATTCCTCTTGGCCCAGGCTGTACGGTCCTCCGTTCAGTCGATCAGACGAGAAAGCTGCTACTCACACTCAACGATGGACTCACCGTAGAAACGGTGTTGATCCCCGATGAAAACCGTTTAACCCTCTGTGTGTCGACGCAAGTCGGCTGTACCCTGGATTGCGGATTCTGCCTGACCGGCACGATGGGATTGCAACGCAATTTGAAACCATATGAAATCATGGATCAGGTGCTGACCGCTCAAGATCGCCTCGACCCCGGTGAACGGATTACCAACCTCGTTTTTATGGGGATGGGCGAGCCTTTGGCCAATATGGAAGCCTTATCAGAGGCCATCCGGCGACTCACCAACAAACTGTGGGGCCTTGGCTGGTCGCCGAGACGGATCACGGTCTCGACCGCCGGCATAGCAGCGCGCCTGAAGGATGTTGCACCCCTCGGCGTCAATCTGGCCATCTCGCTGAATGCCACCACGGAAGAACAGCGAGCCAGCCTGATGCCGGCAGCCAATGGTATCGCCTCCCTCAAAACACTGCTCGCTGCCTGCCGCCGCTATCCGTTGCCGCCGACTCGAAGGCTCACCTTCGAGTACGTACTGCTAGCCGGGGTGAATGATCAGGCCGACGATGCCCGCCGGCTCACTAAACTTGTTCGCGGCCTGGTGTGCAAAATTAACTTGATTCCGTTCAACGAATTTCCCGGCAATCCGTTTCGCCGGCCATCAGAAGAGGCCATATCAGTCTTTCAAGCCATCGTGCGCCGCGCAGGCCTCGATGTGTTCATTCGTAAGAGCCGGGGGCGGGACGTCCTCGGTGCCTGCGGCCAATTGGGCAACCTCTCACCCGAATACACAGAACGTGCCTTGACACAAATTGAATCTCGTTGCTAGCATGCAGTGTGCGCACCGTCCAAACATGATCTGGCTGTATTCCCGACACATTATGCAAATAGGCCGGTTGATTGCCGCGAGCAGTCTCGTGTTCGCCTTCACCGTGCCTGCCTCGGCAATGGAAACTCGTGAGTCCATCCTTTCCAACGGGATGAAAGTCCTGCTCGTCGAAGTTCCCAAAGCTCCGGTCGCCACCGTCCAAGTCTGGTACAAAGTCGGTTCGCGCAACGAAGTCATGGGCCGTGCGGGCTTGTCCCACATGCTTGAACATATGATGTTCAAGGGCACGGCGAAATATCCCAAAGGCACCTTCTCCCGGCTCATTCGCAAAAACGGCGGAATGGACAACGCCTTCACGAGCCAGGACTTCACCGCCTACTTTGAGAATCTCGCGGCCGATCGTGTCGAGCTGGCCCTGGAACTCGAGGCCGATCGCATGCAGGGTCTCGTGCTCGAAATGAGTGAGTTGACGACGGAGCGAGAGGTCGTGAAAGAAGAACGGCGCCTGCGCTCGGAGGACGACCCGCAAGGTGCACTCGTCGAGGCGCTCTTCGCTCAGGCCTATCTCAGCCATCCGTACCATTGGCCGGTCATCGGCTGGTTCGGCGATCTGGACGCCATGAGCCTGGACGACTTGCAACGACATTATGACACCTTCTACTCGCCCAATAATGCGACCCTGATTGTGGTCGGCGACATCAAAGCCGACAGCCTGCTCCCCACGATCAAACAGTTGTTCGAACCGATACCGCGAGGACCGGAGCCTAAACCGATTACCGCCGTGGAGTCGGAACAAAAAGGCGAACGCCGTTTCCTCCTCAAGCGCGATGCGCAAGTCCCTTTCGTGATGATGGGCTACCGCGTGCCGAACTTTACGAGCGAAGACTCGTACGCGCTCGATATTCTCGATTCAATTCTGTCGCACGGGAAAAGTTCGCGTCTGTATCAGAACCTCGTGTATGAGCAAAAGTCTTCGCTTGCAGTCGGATCAGAATACAGTTTGCTGCAGACCGATCCTGGCCTTTTTTACTTCTATGCCCTCGTGAGCCCAGGCCAGAAACCCGAGGTGGTCGAGGAATCCATTCAGCGAGAGATCAAACGGCTCCAGACTGATCCGCCAACAGAGCAAGAGCTCCAGCGAGCGAAAAACCAGGTCGAAGCCAGCCATGTCTTCGAGCAGGATTCCAACTTCCGACATGCCATGCTGCTCGGACAGGCGGAATCCGTCGGCGCCGGATGGCGGAAAATCGACCAGTTTGTCGAGCGGATCCGGGCAGTGACGACGAAAGACATTCAGCGCGTCGCCCGCCAATACTTGACGGAAGATAATCGGACCGTCGGCACATTGATACCCGTGCCGCCCAAACCACCTGAGGCGCCCTCCACCGCTGCGCAACAGGGAAAGTCTTAACCATGTCGACGACCGGACAAGGACCTATCACCCCTCGACGCCGGACCATTCTCTCGTTCGCGATAGGATTGTGTGCCCTCATCCTGTCAAGTGGTTCCGGTGTGGCGGCAGAAATCGCACCGACGAAAATTGTGACATCAAACGGCATGACCGTCCTTGTCCTCGAGCAGCATTTCCTCCCTATCGTTGAAATTCATTCGCTGATTAAGGCCGGCTCCGCGCAAGATCCTCCCGACAAAGCAGGACTCGCGAATCTCGTCGCCAGTCTCCTCGACGAAGGGACGACTACGCGCACGTCAAAACAGCTGGCGGAACAAATTGATTTCGTCGGCGGGACCCTGGAAGCCAAGGCCTCAGAGGATTTCACCACCGCCTCCGCGCGCGTGCTCAAGAAAGACATTGATCTCGGCTTTACTCTGCTCGCGGACATGCTGCAGCACCCCGCGTTTCACAAGCAGGAATTCGAACGGATCCGCACACAAATCCTGGGCGAGATGGCGAGCGACAACGACGACCCCGGGCACATCGCCATGAAGGCATTCAATCAGCTCGTCTTCCATGGACATCCCTACCGTTGGCCGGTCAATGGAACGGAGGAGACGCTCAACAAAATCACCCTGGCCGACGTGCAGGCCTTCTACGGGCGGGAATATTCCCCTTCCCAGGTCATCTTGACCATTGTCGGCGACGTCACGATCGAACAGGCCACCGCCCTGGTACAGACCCATTTTGGGGCCTGGAAAAAAGGAACGACGACAGCCCGGAATACGAAAAAACCTTCGCCGATCGAACGAAGAACGGTCCAACTCATCGAGAAAGATCTCACCCAATCCACCATCGTGCTTGGTCATGGAGGTCTTCCGCGCGCACACCCGGATTTTTATGCCGTCACGGTGATGAACTACATCCTGGGAGCCGGTGGATTTTCCTCCCGGTTGATGGATTCGATTCGCGACAAGCAGGGCTTGGCCTATGGAATCATGAGCCATTTCGACGGCCGATTGATGCCCGGTTCATTCTGGATCAACCTTCAAACCAAGGCGGAGACGACAAATCAAGCCATCAACGGCGTTCTGTCTGAAATCAAATCCATTCGTGACGCCCCTGTGTCCGACCAGGAGTTGGCTGAGGCCAAATCATTCTTGATCGGCAGCTTTCCACTGCGATTTGACACCACAGCAAAACTTGCGCAAGTGCTCGCCCAAGTGGAGTTCTACGGCCTGGGGTTCGAATACTTTTCGCAATACTCAAAATGGATAGACCGGGTGACAAAGGAAGACGTACAGCGCGTCGCCAAACAATACCTGGACCCTCAACGGTACGCCTTAGTCGTGGTGGGCAACCTCGCTAAAGCGAAGGTCAAACACTAGCTGTACAGCGGCTCCAAAGGCAGGCATCATGGTGGCCGATTCCCTCCACGGAAAACTCAATACACTCCGCCAGGTAATCTCGGACATGCAATCCGTCCTGGTCGCCTTCTCCGGCGGGATCGACAGCACCGTCGTCTTGAAAATCGCCCATGACCAACTCGGTGAACGCGCGCTGGGCATCACCGCTGTCTCACCGACGTTTCCCGCGACCGAACTCGATGGCGCCAAGCAGGTAGCCTCAGAGATCGGTGCGCGACATGAACTGATCCACACCGATCAACTCGAGATTCCAGCCTTCGTGCAGAATGATGCCGCCCGCTGCTTCCATTGCAAAACAGACCTCTATCAATTGCTTGAAGGGTTGCGCGAACCGCGTGCGGGCCGGTGGATTGTGGACGGGACCAATCTCGACGATCTCGGGGACGATCGACCGGGAATCAAAGCCGCACGCGAATGGGGAGTTCGAAGCCCGCTGGTGGAAGCGTCCCTCTCGAAATCCGATGTGCGGGCGCTCGCGAAAGCCCTGGGACTCTCAAATTGGGATAAGCCGGCAGCCGCCTGCCTCTCTTCCAGGATTCCTCGCGGCATACCGATCACGATCGAAAGTCTCCGTCGCGTGGAGCAGGCGGAAGACATTCTACAGGCTGAGGGATTTCGCCATGTACGCGTACGCGAGCATGGAGAGGTCGCTCGCATCGAGGTCGCGGCAGAGGAGTTTGCCCGCTTGAATCAGCCCGACATGCGCGCGCGAATCAGCGCGCACCTCCGCAAGGTCGGGTTTCGCTTCGTCTGCGTGGATTTGGAAGGATACAGATCGGGCGGGATCAGCCTTGGCTGACCCTGCCCGAGCCAGGAATTATCGTTGGTAGGATTTTGACAAGGCTTCGAGTGCTTCGTCTGCGAATTTCCGGTGGTCCGCATCATTCAGACTGCGCTGCACCACCTTCTCTGCCACCATCAATGCCAGGTCCGTCGTTTGAGCGCGAATATCCTGAATCGCCTTGCGACGCTCATGATCGATCTCACGTGTGGCCTCGCCCTTGATCCGCTCAGCTTCAGTCGTCATCCGCTGCTCATTTTCCTCCATGAGCCGTTGCGCCCGTTCCTTTGCGGCAGCCAGAATTCCTTCTGCCTCTTTCGCAGCGGTGTTCAGCTTGGCCTCGTATTCCTTAAGTTTCCGTTCGGCCTCTGACCGATGACGCTCGGCTTGATCGAGACTGTCCTTAATCTTCTTTTCCCGCTCCTCCAACACACTTAAGATGCCCGGAAAGGCAAACTTATAGAGCACGAAGAAGAGAATCGCGAACGACAGCACTTCCCAAAAGATCAAGGAAGAGAAAAAGTGAGATTCAAACTGCGGCATGGTGTATCTCTCTTCTTTTTAAAGGATGCTCAAAATGGCCTTCCAACGAGGCCGCAGAGCGTAAGGACCCCGAGACGTACTGTCGCCGTACGTTGAGGGGTTCGAGCGCTCGAGAACGAAGTTGGAGGCCGTTTTCAGCATCCTATTTGCGGAGACCCATGATGATGAAGGCAATGACCAGGCCATACAGCGCGATGGCTTCCACCAGCGCGAACCCGATCCACATGTATTTTCCAACGCGGGCTTCTGCTTCCGGCTGGCGGGCGACCGCTTCAATCATCTTCCCGAAGATGTAGCCGATTCCCACACCCGCCCCGGCAAATCCTGCCGCCGCTAATCCCATGCCCAACAATGCTGCTGCTGCTGAATCCATTATGTCCTACTCCTCCCTTGTCTGAACTCACACGCGCTAGTGCGCGTGCTCATCGTGGCCGTGCAAATGGAATGCGTCTCCCAAATAGACGCAAGTCAACACGGTAAAAATATAGGCTTGAATGAACGCGATGCCGACTTCCAATCCGTTCATCGCGATCGTAAATGCAAAGGGCAACCATCCGATCAACAATCCGCCGCTGATGGCCAGGCCGAACAGGACACCGAGAATCACGTGACCCGCCGTCATATTTGCAAATAACCGAACGGCCAGTGAAATGGGCCGTGCCAGTTGGCTGATCAACTCGATCGGTATCATCAACGGCAGCAGCCATGCGGGCGTTCCAGGCGGAACAAGAATACCGAGGAACTTCACCCCATGTAATAAAAATCCCATGACCAGGCTGAGCCCATACACCATACAGGCGAACACAGCCGTCACCACAATCTGACTCGTCACGGTATAGCTGCCGGGGATCAACCCGATAAGATTACAGAAAAGAATGAAGAGAAACAGAGTCGCGATGAGGGGGAAAAATCGCATGCCGTCTTTGCCGATCGTGTCCATGATAATACCGCGGATGAAATCGACCATCATCTCTGCCATGCTTTGCAACTTGCCAGGCACCAGCTTACGTGCCGAGCCCGCCATCACCATGAGCACTGCGACCAATGCGACCACTACCCACATGATCACGACAGCTTTGTTGATCGAAATATCCACACCACCGAGTGACATCGGAATATAGTTGTGAAGCTCGAACGGATGAAGCGGACTCTCTTCCATGGTGCTTTCGTACTTTCTGTTGAGACGCGTTATGTCTTCGGCCACCGCTGCGCCGACCGGTAAGCATTCCTGATCCCGGCCACGACACCCAACACAAGACCTCCGACCATCCCCCAGGGAGTGGAGTCGAAAAGGTATGTGTCACAGACCCAGCCCAACCCTCCTCCGACAATCAACGCAGCGAGCAGATCGGTTCCGATCCGGACCGCTTGGCCGAGCCCCGCATACAATGGATCTTGTGAAGGGGGCATGTCGTACCCACGGAGGAGAGTGCAATGCAGCCCATAACGCAAGGACTCTGCCGATGGCGGGCGCGCAATTCAAGCAGAATCATCCTAAATTTGTCAAGCCGACCATGCGCTATGATGCAGCCGCATCTGTGGGGTATAGTGGATGACTCGTATTTGTGTAGAGCCAGCTACGTTCACCCATGACTCGTTTTTCCCAACCATCATTCCTGAATGGTCCACCACAGCCGCTGGTTCTCACGATGGAAGGCCAAGGGAGGACTCCTTTTGAGCTATACCGCCTGATTGCTTCTCCCGCTCGGCCGTCATTTCTACTCGATAGCGGAAAGGGAATAGACGGCGGAGGCCGCTATTCATTTCTGGGAAGTGATCCGTTTTCGGTGTTGACCGGGCGACATAGCCAGACCTTTCCTCGAACGCAAGGAGGCCGCGAATGTCCGTCGAACGATCCCCTCGGAAATTTATCCGGGCTGTTCGCCGGCCCCCAGATCGAGCCTCCTCCGGGTCTCCCCCCTTTTTGGGGCGGCGCAGTCGGCTACCTGAGCTACGATCTCGTGCGCGACTTTGAAACGCTTCCTTCCATTGCTAAGGACGACCTGCTGCTTCCTCATCTGCAATTCGGTCTGTATGACCTCATCACCGCAGTCGATCATCAGACCGACCGTATACACATTATCTTTTGCCCACCCATGGAACGATTTTTGGGAGAACCTCGGGAGGAGCTTTATCGTGAGGGATTAGACCGGCTAGCTGAACGGGATAGCAGGTTAAGCGGAAGGCCCTCTCCTCTCGTCGATCTCAACTCCATCGATCAAATGATCTTTCATCCCGATCAAGCGCGGGATGCGTACCTTGAGCGAGTCCTGCGCTGCCAGGAGTATATTGCGGCAGGAGATATCTATCAGGCCAACCTATCGCATCGATTCACCCTGCAACCTCCCCGCGCTTACAACGATAGATTGGACCGACAGCCCTACGAGCAGGAACTCTATCGACGCCTGCAAGCCGTGAACCCCTCGCCTTTCTCGGGGATCATGCACTTCGACGACGTGACGTTGATCAGTTCTTCGCCCGAGCGGCTCGTCCGCTTGCAGGACCGGCGGGCGGACACGCGCCCGATTGCCGGAACCAGACCGCGCGGCCTCAATATTCGCGACGATCAGCGCCTCATCGATGAATTGCTCTCGAATGAAAAAGAGCGGGCGGAACACCTCATGCTCGTCGATCTCGAACGAAACGACCTGGGCCGCGTCTGCCAATTCGGCAGCGTGCAGGTCGATGAATTCATGGCGATTGAGCAATACTCCCACGTCAGCCACATCGTGTCCAATATCAGCGGCACCTTGAGGCCTGACGCCACTCCCTTCGATCTGATTCAGGCATTATTTCCCGGGGGCACCATTACGGGCGTGCCTAAGATCCGCTGCATGGAGATCATTGAGGAGCTGGAGCCGGTACGTCGTGGCCCTTACACCGGATCCTTCGGTTATATTGGCTGGAGCGGCGACCTCGATCTCAATATCATCATTCGAACTTTGGTATGGTGTGGGGGGAAGGGATACTTGCAGGTGGGTGCCGGGATTGTCGCCGACTCGGATCCGGTCAGGGAATACGACGAAACACTCCAGAAGGCTCAGGCGTTCTTCAGCGCACTGCGACACACGTAACGATGTGGATCTACCTCAACGATCGGTTCGTGAAAGAAGAGGAGGCGGTCGTCTCTGTCTTCGATCATGGTTTTCTCTACGGAGATGGCGTCTATGAAACGATTCGTTCCTACGGGAGCCGGATCTTCATGCGGGACCAGCATCTGGCTCGGCTTCGCCGGTCTGCGGATGCCATCGGTCTGACCATCCCAATTTCCGAGCAGAGGTGGCCGGCGCTCCTCCACGAAGCCATGAAGCGGAACGACGTCGGACACGAACACAGCGACGCATATCTGCGCATCACCATCTCGCGGGGAACCGGCGACATTGGCCTCGATCCCGCCTTGTGTCCAACTCCCACCGTGGTGATCATGACCAAACCGCTTCACCCCCTGCCACCAAAGCATTATCGTATCGGCGTGAATCTGATCGTCGCTCGTACGAGACGGAACTTACCCGGCGCGCTCAACCCTCAGATCAAGGCCACAAACTTCTTGAATAACATCCTGGCTAAACGGGAGGCGATTGCGGCCGGTGCGTTCGACAGCATCCTGCTCAATTGGGAGTCGCATCTGACGGAATGCACCGTCAGCAACCTCTTTTTCATACAAGGGGGCAGGCTTTGCACTCCGGCCCTTTCATGCGGCCTGCTGGACGGCATCACGCGCGACATCGTGCTCAATCTCGCCCGAGAAACACAGATCCCGGTTGAGGAGGGACATTTCGGCATTGAGGCGATTCATGAGGCAGACGAGTGCTTTCTCACGAACACGAGCATGGAGGTGATGCCGGTCACCATGGTGGATAAGCAGCCGGTTGGGAACGGAATCCCCGGGCCTCTCACCCAACAGCTCCACAGACTATTTATTGCCAATCGGGAGCGTTTTTTAGAACCCTAGTCGCCTCACATCACACGGACTCCCTTGTTTTCCTGCGCTATTTTCTTAACACCCCCAAGGCATAAGATCTGCAGTTTTCTTGACACCCAGTGACAGACTGATATCGTTGCAACCATGCACAACACCTTTTCTATAATAGTGGTACCCCTCAAGCAGGCGGGCATTGGTCTCACGACAGCCGTAATCGCGGGAATCGTCTCGCTCGCCTTCTCCGTGCCGACAGCTGCGGCAGAAATTTATCAATTTGTCGGGCACGACGGCTCGATCTCCCTCACGAATGTCCCCTCAGACTCGCGCTATCGAAGGGTTGACATCGAATCCAGCCGACTTCACACCACGCTATCCGAGCGGGAAATCGAACCAGTCATTCGTCGGCACTCTTCGCAACACCAACTCCATCCCGCGTTGATCCGGGCCGTCATCAAAGCCGAATCGAACTTCGATCCGAGAGCCGTTTCCCGCGCGGGCGCTATCGGCCTGATGCAATTGATGCCGCAGACCGCCATGCGTCTGGATGTGCGGGATATGTATGATCCGGATGATAATGTCGGCGGAGGAACGAAGTATTTACGGCAATTGCTCGATCGCTTCCATGGGTATTTACCGCTGGCCCTTGCGGCCTACAATGCGGGAGAGAATGCGGTTGACCGCTATCAGGCACTTCCCCCATTCGACGAAACCCGGCAATACGTCCGAAAGGTCCTCCGATACTACCGTACGTTTCTCGTCCGGGATGGCGTCATCATGGAGCGGCCGGTCAGCCGATACGCCCGCGCAGAGACAGCAGCAATCCCCGCGATTTCTGAACCGTCTTCCCCCTAACCGCTTCCCCGCTCGAGAGGCGACTGTGTTGCTGCCAACCGGCTCGCTTGGCCTCTGGAAAATCTGACCGATAATGGGCTCCGACGCTATTCTCTCTCCACAGCGCCGCTTCCGCGACACATTGCGCCACCTGCACCATGTTCTTCACTTCCAGCGCCGCTCGGTTCGCAAAAGGCTGAGTCACAAGTTGCGCCCAGCGTGACAATTGCGCACAGGCCCGGATGAGTGACTCGCCTGAGCGTATGACGCCGACCTGTCCCCACATCGTTCGCCGAATCGAGCTGCGCAATTTTTCCGCATCCTCCAGTGTGCCGAACTGGTCAGCCCGGATCGTGGCCTCCTGAGACGCCAACGCCGGAAGCTTATGTCGATCGGCAAAAGCCACGGCTGCCGTGGCTGCGCGCTCGCCAAACACCAATCCTTCAAGCAAGGAATTACTCGCCAGACGATTCGCCCCGTGCACCCCGCTACAAGCTACCTCCCCGGCGGCAAAAAGCCCTGGAACCGTCGTTGCTCCGTTCAGATCAGTCCAGACCCCGCCCATCATGTAATGCGCGCTGGGAGAGACGGGGATCCATTCCTCCGTGATATCGATGTCATAGCGGAGACAGGTCGCGTAAATCGTCGGGAAGCGTCGCTTGACAAATTCTGCACCCAAGTGCGTCACGTCCAGATAGACATGACGCGCTTTCGTCGCCGCCATCTCCGCCAAGATCGCCCGCGACACGAGGTCTCTGGGCGCCAACGCACCCATGGGGTGGTAGCGCTGCATGAACAGCGCCCCTTTATTGTTGCGCAGCTGCGCGCCCTCCCCGCGCATCGCTTCCGACAGCAAGAACGGCGGGCTCGATGGCAAATACAAGGCGGTTGGATGAAATTGAACGAACTCCATGTCTTGCAGCACCGCACCGGCGCGGAGTGCCATGGCCATCCCATCGCCAGTGGCGTTCGGGGGATTGGTCGTTCGCGCATAGATCTGCCCGGCCCCGCCTGTGGTTAACACGACCGCGCGAGCCGGCAGCACAAACTGGCGTCCAGAGCCTTCATCCAACACAACGGCGCCGCAGCAACGTCCGGCGTCGACGACGAGATCCACGGTGAAGTGATGATCCAATCGCTGTATACGGTCCTGCCGATTCACCTCGGCAATCAGCACCCGCACCATCTCGTTTCCCGTCGCATCGCCCCGGGCCCGCAGAATGCGGCTTCGACTATGGGCAGCCTCGCGGGCAAACGCGAACTTGCCGCCGACTTTGTCGAACTTGGCCCCCCACCCGATCAATTCTTGAATCCGTTCAGGTCCTTCTTCGACAAGGACCCGCACCGCTTCTTTCCGGCAGAGCCCATGCCCTGCTTTGATCGTGTCTGTGAGATGGATGGAGACGTCGTCTTCTTCACTCATCGCCACTGCCACCCCGCCCTGCGCATGAATCGAACTACTCTGAAGCGGATGCCCCTTGGTCAGCACCATGACACGGCCGGCACGGCTGAGCTCTAACGCCGCGCGGAGACCGGCCACACCGCTCCCAATGACCAGGAAGTCTGCCTGCACCGGAGCACGGGATCGACGAGATGGCATGGATTAATTCTTCTTTGGAGAATGTGTGGGGTCGGGCGTGGTCTGTCGAGCTTTCATACCGAAGGGGGAATCGCCTTGAACTCCACGCAACAAAATCGACTGTGTTCCGATCCACTGCAGTCGCGTGTGGCCTCGTTGACGAAGGCCAGGATCTTCCGCATCTTTTTTCCATAGTCCCTGCCAATGCACGAACACATCGATATCGTCCCCCTCGATCATAATGCGCTCGACCGCGAAGTCCAGCGTGATGTCGCTAAAGGTCTCGAAATCGCCCTGCGCCTCTTCCCGCAGCCGGTCAAGCTGCTCGATCGGCATCATGAGCGAAGCCAGTTCCGATGCATCTTTCTTCACATAGGATTGGCGAAGCGATTCGACCGCCCGGTCGATACGGAGGTATCGCTCGTGATCCTCAGGATACTGAATCACCTTGCCGCTGCAGCCGATGCCGCCCAAGAACATGGACCCGAACACAAGTAAGACGGGAAGCAATCGGAATGTGTATGGTGATATCATGGATGCAGTATAGGAATGGGTTTCAGGCAGGTCAAGCAGCCCGCTGAACCGTCCCGCGACATCTCGATGGTCTTCCCGGATACCCGGCTCCGACGCAGTCGTGATCAATTAAATCCGCTGGATGGCCTTGCAATTTGAGGCGGAAACTTCTACACTGCCCCCTTCGCTGGAGAGAGAATGCATGTCTAGTGTGTTGAAAAAACGCCGCAAGAAAATGCGTAAGCATAAATATAAGAAGCTGCGCCGGCGTCAAAAATTTGAACGTCGTAAAAGCTAGACTCACCCGAACGGGAGGAGGGGTTCGTGGCCGAAGGCAAGAAGGTTCGCATCCGCGTCCGGACTGTGAACTGTGTCTACGTTGGCGACTTTCTCATTCCTCCCATGCGGAATCGTGTGTCCGATGCGATCAACGAAGAGCAACGTCTCTTTATCAGCCTCACCGACGTGGTGATCGATGATAAGGATCGCTCGGACTTCGTGGCCGTCAACAAGAACCTGATTGAATCCATCGCACAGATGTAGCGTCAATCACGCCTCCAGCTTGGCTCTCCACCTCCACCGTTGTCTCTGGGTTTTCCCTAGCCACCTTCTCTAAGATCGCCCCAACGCATGTCCACCTTCTCACGATTTCTCCCGTTCTTGAAACCCTACCTGTCCCGTATGGTGCTGGCGGGTCTGCTGGTCATGGTCGTCGCCGCGATCAATCTAGCCCTGCTCCGGTTAGCCGGCACCTTGTGGGACGTCATTACCGTACAACACGACCAGCCCAGAATGACGGACTTGATCATGGTCTTTCTGGGACTTGTCGTGCTGCAGGGATTCTGTTCGATGGGCCACAGCTATTTGACCGCCTGGATCTCCCAGCGCATCGTCGCCGATTTTCGCCAGCATCTCTTTGCCCATCTGCATACCTTATCGGTGAGCTTCTTTGCTCGCCGGCGGACCGGCGAACTCCTCTCGCGGCTCATGAATGATGTGACGGTTATTCAATCGGTCGTCACTGAAGTTCCGATCGACAGTGTGAAACAGCTCGTGACCCTGATCGGAGGGATCATGTTCTTGTTGACCATGAATTGGCGGCTCTGCCTCCTGATCCTGGTTCTGCTCCCTTTGCTCGTCCTGGTGGCCAAGTTCTTCGGACGAAGACTGAAATCGCTCTCCACCTCGATTCAAGATCAAACCGCTGCATTGACGACCCTGATCGAGGAAGTGATCTCGGGCATCCGCATCGTGAAGTCTTTCGTCCAAACGCAGCGCGAAGAGACCAGATTTTCCGCACAAGTCGAACAGACCTTGTCGTTGACGATGCGCCGGGCCGGTATTATGGCCGTGTTTGTTCCGGTCATTACCCTCCTCACTTTCTCCTCCGCCGCGGCGGTACTGTGGTATGGAGGACGTCAGGTCATCGACGGCAGCGTGTCGCCTGGCGATCTCTTTGCGTTCGTCCTCTTTGCCGGAATTCTGATCGGTCCTTTCAGTTCTGGTGCCCGCGTGTTTGCACAGATAAAGGAGGCGCAGGGAGCCACGCAACGGGTGTTCGAAATTCTGGACACCCATTCCGATGTGAGCGACTCCCCCACTGCCACGTCGCTGTCCACCGTCTCGGGACACATCCGGGCGGAGCACGTCGGCTTTGCTTACGATCCACGCCAACCGGTCTTGACCGATGTATCGTTTGAAGCCAAGCCAGGCGAACTGGTCGCCATCGTCGGTCCCACCGGCGCCGGGAAAACAACCATGATGAACCTGCTCCACCGCTTCTATGATCCCACTGAAGGACACATCACCATCGATGGACAGGATCTCCGGCAGGTCACCATGAACAGTTGGTATCGGCAGGTCGCGCTGGTCCCACAGGAGACGATCTTGTTCGGCGGGACGATTTTCGACAATATCCGCTACGGAGCCAGGGAGGCCACTGAAGAAGAGGTGGTGGCGGCGAGCCGTTCGGCCCATGCCCACGAATTCATCATGAACTTCCCGGACCAGTATCAGACCATCGTGGGGGAGAAAGGAATCAACGTGTCGGGCGGACAGCGTCAGCGCATCGCCATCGCCAGGGCCATCGTAAAAAATCCACGGATCTTATTGCTGGATGAAGCCACGTCCGCCCTCGACAGTGAGTCGGAACGACTGGTCCAGGAAGCGCTGGAACAACTCATGAAAGGCCGGACGACCTTTGTGATCGCCCACCGCTTGACGACGATCCAACGAGCTGATCGCATCCTTGTCCTTAACAAGGGACGCCTCGCAGAAACCGGCACGCATGCCGAACTGATCGAACGTAAAGGGCTCTACCAGTACCTCTATACCCTTCGGCTCACCGAAGTCCCCTCGTAAGACGTGCCGCAGGCTTTCCCCGATTCGACTCATTTTCCCTGCGGGAACGACCGATAACGGGAGAGTCTGCAGAATGCACAAACAGCCCGGCCTCATCATTCTTATGCTGGCGGACTGAGTCACTCCCTGCTAGGGTTGTAGAAAAACTCACTCGCTCGCTCGACTGTTCCCTTACACGAACCGCTGAGGAGTCTTATGCCGGATTCACGCCGAACCTCCCCATCAAGCCCAGCCGGCGCCTCACAGCTCACTGCTGAACAAAAGCGTCTCGATGAAGACGCCCGCCGGCAGCAACATTGGAAACGCTGGGGTCCCTATCTCAGCGAACGGGCCTGGGGAACTGTCCGCGAGGACTACAGCCCGTACGGTACGGCCTGGGAAGCATTTCCTCACGACCATGCCCGCTCGCGCGCCTATCGCTGGAATGAGGACGGACTGGCCGGCATTTCCGATCGTCACCAATATATCTGCTTCGCTATCGCCCTCTGGAATGGACGTGATGCTATTTTGAAGGAACGGATCTTTGGGCTCACGGGTAATGAAGGAAACCATGGCGAAGACGTCAAAGAGTACTACTTCTATCTCGATTCGACCCCGACCCACTCCTATATGAAGTACCTCTACAAATACCCGCAGGCGGAGTTTCCTTATGCAAAGCTCGTCGAGGAGAATCGCCGACGCGGCCGGCGCGACCTGGAATATGAACTGATCGACACCGGCGCCTTCGATAAGAATCGCTACTTCGATGTCGTCGTGGAGTACGCCAAAGCTTCACCGGAAGATCTCCTGATCCGTATTCACGTCGTCAATCATGGACCCGATCCTGCTGAGTTGACCCTTCTCCCGACTCTCTGGTTTCGGAACACCTGGTCCTGGGGGATCGACGCACGCAGGCCGCGCATGCGTGAAGGCGAAGCGGACGGGGGCATGAGCGTCATTGAGTTGGACCATGAGTACTACGGCCAGCGGCGCCTCTGGTGTGAACGACAGCCGACGCTCTTGTTCACGGAGAACGAAACAAATACCCGTCTGCTCTACGGCGATACGGAAGGCGCCCGCTATGTCAAAGACGGTTTTCACAATTACGTGGTGCACGGCGACAAAGCAGCGGTGAACCCGGATAAGTTCGGATCGAAAGCCGCCGCTCACTATACCCTCGCACTGGCTCCCGGCGCATCGGACACCATCCATCTCCGCTTGACGAATGACGATGGTAAGAAGGGTCTCACGCCCGAGAGCTTCAATGCGACGTTCAAGCAGCGAATTCAGGAAGCCAACGAGTTTTATGACGAACTCGCGCCGCCAGGTCTGTCAGAAGATGCGCGGCGCGTTCAACGGCAGGTGTTTGCCGGCCTCCTCTGGAGCAAACAGTTTTACCATTACGACATCAACCGGTGGCTGAAAGGCGACCCGACTGAATCCGACCCACCCAAACAGCGACTCCGTGGACGCAACGCGGATTGGACGCATCTCTACAACGCCGACGTCATCTCCATGCCGGACAAGTGGGAGTATCCCTGGTATGCGGCCTGGGACCTGGCCTTCCATACGATCCCGCTGGCTCTCGTCGATGCAACCTTTGCCAAAGAGCAGCTGATCCTCATGCTCCGCGAATGGTACATGCACCCGAACGGTCAGATTCCCGCCTACGAATGGGCATTTGGCGACGTCAACCCTCCTGTTCATGCCTGGGCCGCCTGGCGTGTGTACAAGATCGAGAAGAAGCGGAAGGGGGTGGGCGACCGCCTCTTCTTGGAACGCGTGTTTCACAAGTTGCTCTTGAATTTCACCTGGTGGGTGAATCGGAAAGACGCCGAAGGCAAAAACATTTTCCAGGGCGGATTCCTGGGGCTCGACAATATCGGAGTCTTTGATCGCAGCGCGCCGTTGCCCACCGGGGGACACATTGAACAGTCCGATGCCACCAGTTGGATGGGCATGTATTGCCTCAACATGCTTTCGATCGCATTGGAATTGGCCCGAGAGAATCGGGCCTATGAGGACGTCGCCAGTAAGTTTTTCGAGCATTTCGTCTATATCTGCCGGGCCATGAACAATATCGGGGGGGAGAAGATCGAGCTGTGGAACAAAGAAGACGGATTTTTCTACGACGTCCTGCATCTTCCGGACGGACAGAAACTTCCCTTGAAGATCCGGTCGCTGGTCGGGCTGATTCCGCTCTTCGCGGTTGAGACCTTGGATTCTGATCTGATCGATAGCCTTCCGCGGTTCAAACACCGCATGCAGTGGTTCATGGAAAACCGTCCCGACTTCAGCGCGCATGTGGAAACGCAAACATATGATGGAGGAGTTCGGCGGTTTCTCTCGCTGGTCCATCGGACGCGGCTGAGATCGGTCCTGCACCACATGCTGGATGAAGAAGAATTCCTTTCTCCCTACGGTATCCGAGCCCTCTCGCGCTACCACAAAGATCACCCGTATATCCTGTCGGCGATGGGCATGGACTATCGCGTGGACTATGAACCGGCCGAATCGAGCACGGCAAATTTTGGAGGGAACTCCAACTGGCGTGGCCCGATCTGGTTTCCTGTGAACTATCTGCTGATCGAATCGCTGCAGAAGTTCCACTACTTCCTCGGCGACGAGTACAAAGTCGAATACCCGACGAGATCAGGTCGGTTCGTTCCGTTGAATGAAGTCGCTGCAGAGTTGTCACGACGGCTGACTCACATTTTTCTCCGTGACGAAACCGGCCGCCGCCCCGTCTTCGGAGGCGCCGTGACGTTCCACGACGATCCGTTCTGGCGTGATGCGGTCCCCTTCTCTGAATACTTCCATGGAGACAATGGATCCGGCATTGGTGCGAGTCACCAAACGGGATGGACGGGATTAGTGGCGAAACTGATCCAGCAGTCGGGGGAATAGGACGGCACAGATTGGGCGGTCTTCTTTTGCTCGCAACGCGCGGCCTTTCGGGAAACGCGGCGTCCCGGCGCCGCGCGGGTGGACGGATGAGGACGGAAGAAAGCCCCTCGTTGGACGCGCGCGCAGTGTAAGACCATCCGATCCTCGCAGCCGCTGAGGGTCTGTAATCATGAAGATCGATGAAGAAGATTGCCGGAACCTCGAACGCGCACTCAGCCTTGAGTGGTTAGAAACCAACGGCCGCGGCGGGTTTGCGTCTGGCACGGTCTGCAGTGCCAATACACGCCGCTATCACGCCTTGCTGCTCACGGCGCGCAAACCGCCGTGTGAACGATTTGTCCTCGTGAATCATCTCGAAGAATGGATCGATATCGAAGGACAATCCTATCCGCTTTCGACCAATCTCTACCCCAACGCCACCCACCCTGAAGGCTATAAACAATGTACGGGTTTCACGACGATTCCCTGGCCGACCTGGACCTATGATTGCCAGGGCATGCGCGTGCGGCGCGAAATATTTTGCGTGCGCGACCGCGACGTGGTGGTCATCCGATGGACGCTCGCCGGGAAGACCAGGAAGGCGATCACATTGCGCGTGCGACCCATGATCAGCGGGCGTGACTATCATGCCACGCATCATGTGAACGACAGTCTCGCCGCCACCGTCACGGTGGTCGACGGACGCGTGTCATGGCATCCCTATAGCTGGTTGCCATCGGTGCAGGCATTTCAGAATGGAGCGTATCGTCATGACCCGACGTGGTTTCTCGCGCTCCAGTTCCCGGCTGAACAGCAACGCGGGCTCGATTTCGTAGAAGATTGGTGGTCGCCCGGTGAATTCACGTACCAGCTCGATCGCGGGACGGATGCCACATTGACGCTGACCACCGAGTCAATCGACGCGGCCGATGTCGCGGCCTTTTCCGAGGGTGAACGAAAGAGACGGACAGATCTTCGAGCTGGAGCTCCTAGAATTGATCCATTGTCCGGCGAACTCTGGTGCGCGGCGGAGGCCTATTTCTCTGTACGAGGCAACCAACAGACCGTCATTGCCGGCTATCCCTGGTTCACCGATTGGGGGCGGGATACGTTTATGTCCCTGCCGGGGCTCTGCCTCGTGACCGGCCGGCACGAGGTGGCGTGGCAGGTCATCGAATCATTTGCTGCCCATGTTTCGGAGGGTATGGTGCCGAATCGATTTCCTGACGCGGGCGAGCAGCCGGAATACAATACGATCGACGCCTCGCTCTGGTTTGTCCATGCGATCGAACGGTATGTCGTCTATAGCAAAGACGAGGTGCGTGTGCGTGCCGTGGCCTGGCCTGCGGTGAAACACATCATCGACGGTTATCGACAGGGCACTCGCTATCACATCCATAGGGATGAAGACGGACTCATTGCCGGAGGTGGGCCCGGCGCGCAACTCACCTGGATGGATGCAAAAGTCGGCGACTGGCTTGTCACGCCGCGCCACGGGAAGCCGGTCGAAATTCAAGCCTTGTGGGTCCGCGCGTTGGAAGTTGGAGAACGGCTCGCCACACAATTCGGTGACTCGGCCTATGCGGCTCGTTGTCTCGAAGATCGGACACAAGCCGTGGCGTCATTCCGCACGAAGTTTTGGAACGAAGCAGGCGGTTATCTTTACGACGTGATCGATGGGCCGGAGGGCAATGATGCGTCGATCCGCCCCAACCAACTCTATGCGGTCGCACTCAGCGACGAACTCGTGACCGGGGAACAGGCCCGACAGATTCTGCGGGTTGTGGAGGACCATCTGCTGACGCCGGTGGGGCTGCGAACTCTCTCGCCCAAGGATGGACGCTATCGCCCGCGGTATGAAGGCTCGGTGCCGGAGCGAGACGGAGCCTACCATCAAGGTACGGTTTGGCCGTTTCTCTTGGGACCGTTTATCACAGCCTGGCGAAAGGTGAACGGAAATACTTCGGCGAAGAGAGCACAGGCGCGGGCGTTTCTCGACGGACTGGAAATGCATCTCCATGACGCCTGCCTCGGGCAGGTCTCGGAAATTTTTGACGGGGACAAGCCGCACCATGCTCGAGGTTGCTTTGCGCAGGCCTGGTCGGTCGCAGAACCGCTACGGGCCTTGATCGAAGACCTCGGCATTCCAACCGGTACCCGTCCAACCAGATCGAAGACATCCTGACAAACCGCAAAAATACCGCATTGCGGAACCTGCCCGCGAATCCTCGGGAGCTTCGGGTTTATATCCCGACCGTTTCGATCACCTGCATATCTTCGGGAGTGAGGACGAGCTGTTCTGCCTGGAGATCTTCTTTCATATGTTGCTGGCTCGTGGTCCCGGTCAACGGAAGCATCCCGACCTGCATCGCGAACCGAAAGACGACTTGTGCGGGACCAGCCCCTAACCGTTGAGCGATGGCTCGAATGCCCGGATCAGCAAAGACCTCCCGATTGGCGGTCAAGAGCGAAAAGCCTTGGTAGATGATGCCATGGTCCCGGCAGATCCCTCGAACTTCCTTGTCCCATCCGAGTGCGGCATAACAGCGATTTTGCACCACCATGGGTTTTACCGCAGCCTGAGCACAGAGCTGAGTGAGTTGTTCAGGCGTGACATTGCTGATACCGATCATTTTCGTTTTGCCTGATTGATAAAGCCCCTCGATGGCGGCCCACACTTCCCGGTCCGCCTCTCCCAATCCCTGCCGCTGATAAGGCCCGTGCAGCACATACGAATCCAGATAGTCAGTATGCAGGTGGGCTAACGAACTCTCGAAAGACTGTGTCACTTGGGTGGTGAGGCGAGCCGAGGCATCATAGGGCGGGCGATGGTCCTGGCCATTCGTCGGCGTAAATTTGGTTTGGAGGAAGAGGCGGTCACGACCAACCCCTTGCTGCGCAAGAGCCAGCAGAGCTTCCCCCACCAGGGCCTCCTGGTAATGAATCAGTTGGTTGGCCGTGTCGATGGCCGTGAAGCCCGCCGCCACAGCGAACTGTACCAGTTGCGTCGTGGCCTCTTTTTTCCAGGCCGTGCCATACATGAACGAAGGAACCGGCACATGGTTATAGGCGGTCAAGGGCATAATCTGTTCTCCAAGATAAATTGGATGCTGAAAAACGCCGTCAGCTTCGTTCTCGCCTCTAAAGCATCCTCAACATAGCCAGAGGCTACGCCTCCGGTGCTTCATCGGCTGCGGCCTTGCTGAACCACCTTTTTGAGCATCCTATGGGGAAGTTCTTCTGTTGTGCGATGCGTAGTGACAATCGATCTATTCCGCGCCAGCATAATACTTTCCTCCCGGCGAGGGATAGACTGCAAAAACCCTCACGAAGAGGCGGAACGCTTGGCTCGAATGAGATCAGTCACTGGGTAACCAAGCTGCTGGGCTCGCTTGACCAACCGTTCATAGGTGGTGTCATCCAGCTGAGGAGTCCGGGAAAGGATCCAGAGGAATCGACGATCCGGAGTACCCACGACGGCAGTCCGGTACTCCGGATCAAGATCGAGAATCCAGTAGTTCCCTTCGCGCGATGGGCCCACCAACCGTGCAAACCAATTGTCGAACACCACCATCAGTCGCGCGTTGGTCTTGCCATCGACCACCGTCGCCACACCCTTTGCTTGCTCAAGCTCGCCGGTATCGGTTACGCACTCGTCGTGGACGGCGACTCTCCCATCAGGGCGAGTGAAATATATCGCCTTGGAATCCACGCAATGACGCTGGAACCACATCGGGAGCCGGGCAATTTCATACCACGTGCCGGCATAGCGAGAGAGATCCACCGATGCGACCGTGGGCAGCTCATCCGTCGAACCCACTGTCGCGCAACCACCCAGTATGAGACAGAAGACCGTCAGCGCGAGTCGGACGCTGTCGGCACTTGAACGGTGCGCCCCAGGTCGCATCGACCACATCCTCACCGGCAGCAGTCTCGTATCCACCACCGGAGCAGGCCGCGCCAAATAAGCCGCGACCATGCCGGTGCCCGAACCTCAAGGCTACTTCCGGACGGCAATCCCGTGAGTATCCGCCGTTTCTTTTCCATCTTTCATGTTCGTGATGGCGGCCTGTCCTTTGTAGTGACCGACCTTCCCTTCACCATCCACGTGAATGACGCCGACGCCGGGGATCGTCCCTTTGGCATTGTTCACCGTCTTATCATTCCCGGTGAGTGGGGCTGGACCGCGCAGCCCGACGAAGACATACTGGCCGTCCGGCGCATTGTCCATGAGGTCAGGAGCGGGACGTTTGTTCGCCTCCGTCACCAGCTCGACCGAACCCACGCTCAGGTTCGAAAGCGTATCGATGATTTCGACGTTGTTCCCTGCGCGGTCCGCGCTCCACACATAGCGTCCGACGCCGGCCATCCCGTGGGAATCGGCAAATTTGTCATCCCGTTGTGACACCAGCCTGGCCGAGACCGATTTCGGAAGGTTGGACATATCGAGGGCGTACACATCATAGGAGAG
>JBBRRM010000002.1:0-23008 GCA_038275915.1 Nitrospirales bacterium | reverse complement strand
AGGAGGAGGACTGGAATCTGGTACTGCAAGTCAATTTGAATGGGACCTTCAACTGCACGAAGGCGGTCTTGCTCCCGATGACCAGGCAGCGGTATGGTCGCATCGTGAACATCGCTTCGATCATCGGGGTGATGGGTAACGTAGGGCAGGCTAATTATGCAGCATCGAAGGCGGCGGTTATCGGATTGACGAAGACAGTTGCGCGGGAATATGCGTCCCGCTCAGTCACAGTGAACGCAGTTGCGCCGGGATTCATCGATACGGCCATGACGCAGGGATTGTCGACGGAGGTGAAAGACACGCTTCAAAAGCAAATTCCATTGGGGCGGTTGGGTACCCCAGCCGATATTGCGTCGGCGGTGCGTTTTCTCGTATCGGACGAGGCCGCCTATATTACCGGGCATGTATTGCACGTGAACGGTGGGATGTTGATGCCCTGACGATTGTGGGGACAGAATATTGTATGATGCTGCGGCAACAGGCTTGCAGCGACAAGGAGGGTTTAGGATGGGGAAGGAGGCAGGAAAATCAATGGGTACTGTGGATGAACGCGTAAAAAAAATTATCGGGGAGCAGCTCGGAGTGGAAGAGGATGAGGTCACGCCCGAAGCCAGCTTTGTTGAAGACCTCGGTGCCGATTCGCTCGATACCGTTGAGTTGGTGATGGCACTCGAAGAAGAATTCGGTATCGAAATTCCCGACGAAGACGCGGAAAAGATTCTGACCGTCGGGAAAGCGTTGGACTACATCAAGGAAAAGGCCTAACGGTTTCACGACGTATGAGCGCTCGTTCGACCAGACGGATTGTCGTGACGGGTGTGGGGCTGATCACACCTCTGGGGACAGGTGTCGAGAAGACCTGGAAGGCTCTCTGTGCCGGTGAATCCGGCATCGGTCGAATCACCAAATTCGATCCCGCAGCCTACGATGCCAGAATTGCCGGTGAAGTGAAGGATTTCGATCCCGCCCAGTTCATCGAGAAAAAAGAAATCAAAAAGATGGACACGTTCATCCATTACGCCGTGGGCGCTGCCCAACTAGCGGTGGACGATGCGGGGTTCACCGTGGCACCGGAAGAGGCGACAAGAGTCGGGGTGTATATCGGGTCGGGCATCGGAGGACTTGGGTCGATCGAGCATTACCACAAAATTCTACAGGAAAAAGGCCCCGGGCGTGTCTCTCCGTTTTTCATTCCGATGACCATCATCAACCTGGCTTCCGGGCAGGTGGCGATTAGACTGGGTGCCAAGGGGCCAAATTCCTGCGCGGTGACGGCTTGTGCGACGGGCAATCACTGTATCGGCGACGCGTATCGACTGATTCAGGCAGGCGATGCCGATGTCATGATCGCGGGTGGAGCGGAAGCTGCCATTACGCCGTTGGGGGTCGCAGGGTTTGCAGCATCCAAAGCATTGTCGTTTCGCAACGATGACCCGACGAAAGCGAGCCGACCGTTTGACAAGGATCGGGATGGGTTCGTGCTGGGGGAGGGCGCGGGAATCGTGGTGTTGGAGGAACTTGACCATGCACGTCGCCGCGAGGCTCGGATCTATGCCGAACTCATCGGCTATAGCATGAACAGTGACGCCTACCATATTACCGCCCCATCCGAAGAGGGTGAAGGCGCGGTTCGATGTATGGAGCTGGCGCTGAAGGATGCGGCCATCGGCAAGGATCAGGTCGGGTACATCAACGCGCATGGTACGTCAACGATGGCGGATGCCATCGAGACCAAGGCTATCAAGCAGGTGTTCGGTGAACGGGCCTATCATATTCCAGTAAGTTCGACGAAATCGATGACCGGCCATTTACTCGGGGCAGCCGGTGGGATTGAAGCGGTGTTTAGTGTGTTGGCGCTTCACCACGGGATACTCCCTCCGACGATCAACCTGGACCATCCGGATCCTGCATGTGACCTGGATTACATTCCGCACAGGGCCAGACCGGCTGCGGTCACGGTCGTCCTGTCGAATTCTTTTGGATTCGGCGGGGTCAATGCCTGTCTGCTCTTTAGAAAGCACGACGTCTGATCACCTGTGCGAGGGATACACTCGCCATTATGACTTCGGCTTCCTCCGCCGACTCGCTCCAATCCTCCTTGGGCTATCGATTCCAGGTCCTTACCTTGCTCGAAGAGGCTCTGACTCACTCCTCTCTCGTCAACGAGCAGAAGTCGTCCTCACCTCAACATAACGAGCGGCTCGAATTTCTCGGCGACGCCGTGCTGTCGCTTGTGGTGAGCGAATATCTCGCTACTTCGTTGCCTCAATCTTCAGAGGGAACTCTCTCGAAGCTGAAGGCACAGTTGGTGAGTGAGGCCTCGTTGGCGCAGGTGGCTCGCCGGCTCAGATTGGGGGAGCATCTGAAGCTCGGGCGTGGGGAGGATCGTTCGAAGGGACGAGAGAAAGATTCGCTATTGGCCGATGCGCTGGAGGCGGTTCTCGCGGCGGTTCATCTTGACGGAGGATTCGACGCAAGCCAGACTGTGACGCGCCACATTTTCGCAGAGGAACTCACGAATATTGCCGCGCAACAGGGGCAGCCGGGTGCGGGCGACTATAAGACACAGTTTCAGGAGTGGTGTCAAAAGCGGCATGATGCATTGCCACGCTATGCCACCGTTCGAGAAACAGGACCTGACCACCAGAAACTATTTGAGGTGGAATTGTCCATTCAGGGTGAGGTCGTAGGAATCGGGTGCGGACGAAGCAAGAAGGAAGCAGAACAGCAGGCGGCGAAGCAGGCCCTTCGACAGTCGGGGGTTTGATCTGATCGCCATGGTAGGATGACCTTGTAACGAAACCAGGAATTATTCACGGAGGCTGATGATGCAAAAGTGGATCATGGTGAAAATAGTGGCGGTGGCGCTCGTGCTCAGTGGGAGCCTGTTGCTGGGGATGGGAGCACTCATGGCCGCCGACAAGCCGTCAGGAGGGAAGGCGGACGGCTCGAAAGGTCCCAAGGCCATTATCAAAACAAAGTTTGGCGACATGGATATCGTCTTCTTCCCTGACAAGGCTCCCAAGCATGTCGAAAGTTTCATCGCATTGGCGAAATCCGGTTTTTACAATGGAACGATCTTTCATCGAGTGATTCCCGGGTTCATGATCCAGGGCGGCGACCCCAACACCAAAGATCAGAATAAGCCGGAGACCTATGGCCAAGGTGGGCCGAGCCAGCGGCTCAAGGCGGAATTCAATGACATTCCTCACCGACGGGGGATCCTCTCCATGGCGCGCACGAGCGATCCCAACAGTGCGGGATCGCAGTTCTTCATTGTCGTCAAGGATTCAAACTTTCTCGATGGGCAGTACACAGTCTTTGGCGAGGTGGTGAAGGGCATGGAGGTGGCGGATAAGATCGTGAACCTGCCGAAGAACAGCCGCGACCTTCCGACTGAACGGGCGGAGATGACAATCGTGGTGGTCGAGTAAACAATGCAGAATCGGTGGGTTATTGCGCGCAACTCTGCCGCGATAAAAAGTTTCATGTTGTGCGGAGTGTTGTTGGCGTCCGGCCTCCTCACGGGATGTGGCGGGAAGACTGACTTGCAACCGGTTGTTCCTCCGCCAGCCCCTGGTCCCAGAGCGATTATCAAGACCAAGTTCGGCGAGATTCACCTCAAGTTCTATCCCGATATGGCTCCGAACCATGTTGCAAACTTTATCAAGTTGGCTAAGTCCGGCTTTTACGACGGGACGATTTTCCATCGGGTCATTCCGGGTTTCATGATTCAGGGTGGTGATCCTAATACGAAGAACTCGCTGCGCAAGGAGACCTATGGCCAAGGGGGACCCAAGGATGAGAAGGGCAATGCAATTTACCTTAAGGCCGAGTTCAGCGAGACTCCTCACAAGCGCGGGATTGTGTCGATGGCCCGGGCGAGCGAGCCTGACACAGCAGGATCCCAGTTTTTCATCGTTGTCGAGCAGTCGCCCTTCCTCGATAGAAAATACACGGCGTTCGGCGAGGTGACTAAAGGTCTTGGCGTGGCCGATAAGATTGTGAGTTTGCCGAGAAACGATCACGATCTACCGAACGAACGAATTGAGATGACGGTCACGATTGTCGACTAGGAGGGGTGTCTCCCGGATTCTAGTGTTCACGACGGGCGTGCAGCAAGAAGATGCTCGATGTGCGCAGCTGCGGCTTATGAGACCGGATTGAGGTGTGGTGGAAGGGACGATGTTATTTGATTTTTTCGATGAATGTGCGGAGGCGGGCTCGCTCGGATGGAAAGAACAGAATGAAGCCTAGGCCAAAGGCACGGCCTGAGACCCAACGAACAGAGGCTCGCTCGACTTTCACTGGTGGGGATTGGTCGGGAAGCTGAAGTGCGACCCGCACGTCGAGCCCTTCCGCCATGTTGATGTCAGATTCGGCTCGACAGCCGGCTGTCGAAATATTTGTAATCGTGGCGCCGCCCTCGACCTCTCCGGAAGAAAATCCAAGGGTACAGCGCAATTCCACCCGGCGGGCTTTTCGGATCTTTCGTTCTTTTTCTACACTCATGGTACGTCGTCAGCCGTTTTGTGAATGGCTATCCGTCAGTGGTGGTGCTGACACCCTGGGTCATGAGTATGCGGCTCAGAGGCGGGTGGCGGCATAAATTGTTGTCCCGGCAAGATGATATGGCCCGGCTCACGTTGCTTGGTCAGATGTTCTGCAATCTCAGGATGGTAGGCTCGGACATAGCCGATGAGCCCCCCAAGGAACCGTTGTGATTGGAAGTCCGTACCGGAAAAGCGCGAGACGAAGGCGATCGCCCGGTCCAGTATTTCCGGTGCGGAGGACATATCAGCGATCTGCTGGGGGTTCTGTTTTTTGAAGGTGTCGTACTCCTTCTTCAGATGCTCAGCGAAGACCGGCATCGGAGCCCCAGGCACATGGAGAGGGCTGAGTGTGCGTCGCAAGGCCTGCACCGCTGCCACGATTTCCGCGTCCTGTCCGTCACGGCGTCCCTGAAAGTAACTGAAAATGACGACTTCGACGAGATTAAAGAGGGCCACGGCCTTCTCGCCTCCGAACTCTGCGAGTTCACGATAGAAGTCGCGGCGTACCGGCATGAATTGTTCTGCAAGCCGTTTCTGCTGATAGCCGCTCCCGGATTCGAGATAGATACAGTCAGCAGGGCATGAGATCCGCAAGATCCGGTGTTCGCCGCAACACTGGCTGCAAATCAGACCCTTCAAGGCGGGGCAAGGTCGCTTACCTTTCCGTTGCGTGCAATAGACGCATTGGCTCATTTTTTTGCGGGTCCTTCCGGTGCCGGTTTCGGTGGTGGAGGAATGAAGCCGTAGTCTGCCAACGTTCGCCTTTCTTGCTTTGGCTTTCCATCACTAGGGGTTTCAAGACCGTTCATCTCGGCGGCATGGGCAAGTTCATACGGAACAAGAATGAGGTTATTGGCACGATCGATGCTCAGATCTCCCGGCGAAGGTAAGAATTCGGCAATGACTTGAAACCGTTTGTCCCAGCTCATGCGCCAGACCTTTCCCGTCGTGAAATCCGATACATACATGTTGCCCCACCGGTCGAAATCTACCCCGCGAAGATTTTGAAAGCGGCTGGAAAAGAATCCGTTGGAGAAGAGTTCTGTTACCACGCCTTCCGGCGAGATCTCGGAAATCTTGCCCTTGTCCCAACTCACCGCGATGATCTGGCCGGATTTGGGATGGACGACCAGGCCCGACGGACCGGCCAGAGCTGGGTCTGTGACGAGCACGGAGAACGTCCGGCTGGCCAGGTCGATGCGGTAAATGGTGTTAGCCTTCTGATCGGAGCAATATAAATGGCCCTTGCCATCGAAGGTCACGTCGTTCAACGAGGTTTGCGGGAGTCCCGATGGTGCGGGAGCGAGCGATCGGATGGTGAGCGCCAGGACAGGTTTACCGGTTGTGGTGTCAAAGCCCCGGAGGGTATCGAGATCGGCGACATAGAGCACGTGTTCCACTACGGCCATGCCCTTGGGAGCATGGAGAGTGACGTCGCCCTTCCCGCCTTGAATGAATTTCAGATTGAGGAGTTTGCCCTGAGGATCGAGTTTGGTGATGAACCCATTGTTATCGGCGACCTCCGCCTCGCCATTCACGCTCGAGATGAAATAGCCCTTCTCGACCGGATCACTTACGAAACTATAAGGAGACTGGAGTTCCGTCACGGTGATCTGAGCACCGAGCGGGCTGACGATCACTATGTACATGATCCAGAGAAGCCAGGCGGCAGGATGCTTGATGACGCGTATCAGAAGGGACATCACGGAGGAGATTCTGCTCACAAGGTGGATGGCTGTGATCGTGGATTGCAAATCCATCGTAACTGTCGGGCGAAGAGCCTGTCAAGAAACGGACGCGAAACGTCAATATGTGAGGCGCGAGGGTTCAAAATAGCGGTGATCGATCCCGTGATTCTCCCTCGTCTCGCGGAATCCACTGAGTTTCATGCCTGATGCCGCACAGAACGACGGGTCGTTGACTTGCATAAAAATGCCCTGTTATTGTGCCTTGCTTTTTTCTGACCGTTGCTCTCAAGGAGGAAGAACCAGTGGCAGCACGATTGATCGACGGCAAAGCCTTGGCATTGCAAGTACGTGAGCGGTTGGCAACGGAATCAGCAGCGGTCTTGGCCAAAACCGGCGTGAAGCCGGGCTTGGCGACGATTCTGGTGGGCGATGATCCGGCTTCGCATCTCTATGTGAAGAGCAAGCAGAAAGCCTGCGATGCGGCAGGCATCTATATCGATGACCACAAACTGCCTGCCAGCACGACGCAAGCCGAATTGTTGTCTTTGATCGAAAAGAAGAACGCCGATACCAAGATCCACGGAATTTTAGTTCAGTTGCCGCTTCCCAAGCATATCGACAGCAAAACGATTCTCGAAGCGGTATCACCTGACAAGGACGCCGACGGGTTCCATCCGTACAATTTCGGTCGACTCGTTGAGGGTCATCCCGTGTTTGAAGCCTGTACGCCGAAGGGCGTCATCAAGATGATCGAATCCACCGGCGTGAGCATCGAAGGGAAACGCGCCGTCGTATTGGGGCGGAGCAACATCGTCGGCAAACCGTTGGCGCTTATGTTGCTCCAACGCAACGCCACGGTGACGATTTGCCACTCCAAAACCAAAGATTTGCCGGCGGTGTGTCGCGACGCGGAGTTGTTGCTGGTCGCGATTGGGAAAGCCAAGTTTGTCACGGCCGACATGGTGCGGGAAGGGGCGATCGTGGTCGATGTGGGGATGAACCGGCTGCCCGATGGGAAAGTCGTCGGCGACGTTGATTTTGAACCGGTCAGCCAGAAGGCCGGTTGGATCAGTCCTGTGCCGGGTGGCGTAGGGCCGATGACAATTGCAATGTTGCTGGACAACACGGTGGAGTCTGCGAAGAGAATGGCGGGGATGTTGTAGGGAACGAGGTGCTCCCTTGCTCGCAGAATGCGCACGATAAAGAAAGCGGTGCTCGTCCGATGCGCGCAGGGGAGCGCACCGTTCCACCCACAGCTTTGGCTGGGAGTGGAGGAGTAAATAGCAACCATGAGTCGAGAACCGCGACGGCTGAAGAATGTGCTTGAGCAGGGACAGTTTGCTGTCACCATTGAGTACAATCCCCCTAAAGGCACCAACATTTCCGCCGTCCTGGAGAATGCCAAACAGTTGGTAGGGCGCGTGCACGGGGTCAACGTGACGGACAACACGGCCGCCGTCGTGCGAGCCGGGTCTCTCCCTGTCTGCCGACTCCTCTACGAACTCGGTCATGATCCGGTGATGCAGATGACCTGCCGTGATCGGAATCGTATTGCGATACAGTCGGACCTCATGGGTGCCTCCATGCTCGGCATCCGCAATATTCTCTGTCTTACCGGGGACTATCCGACCGTTGGAGATCATAAGGAGGCCAAGCCGGTTTATGATCTGGATTCTGTCCAGGTGATGCAACTCGTGCAAGGGCTCAACAACGGGCGGGATTTTGCGGGGAACAAATTAGACGGCGCAACGGAGTTTACCATCGGGGCTGCGGTGACTCCGGAAGCCGACCTGCTGGGTCCCATGCTGGCCAAATTTGAAGTAAAGGTGAAGGCGGGCGCCCAGTTTTTCCAGACGCAGGCGATTTACCATCCGGAGCAGTTTGCATCTTTCATGAAGACGGTTCGCCCGTTTAAGGTCAAAGTATTGGCGGGTATTCTCTTACTCCGGAACGCCAAGATGGCGGAGTTCATGAATGCTCATATCCCTGGTGTGTCAGTCCCCCAGGAGATGATCGACGAACTCAAAGCAGCCGGCCCCGAGCGTGCGGAAGATGTCGGGGTGGACATCGCAGTGCGGACAATCAAGGCCGTGCAACCCCATTGCGACGGGGTCCATATTATGGCCATCAAGGCTACGCACCGGTTGGGTGAGATTATCACCAGAGCAGAAGTGGGGTGATGACGATCTACGAGTTTGAGCGATACAAGCGCGATAAGAAAAAACTCATCGTCGTTACGGCTTATGACGCCCTCTTTACACGCATTGTGGAGCAGGCTGGAATTGAAGTGATTCTAGTCGGAGATTCACTGGGTGTAGTGGTACAGGGAAGGGTCAATACGCTCGCTGTCACGATGGACGACATGCTCTATCACACGAAGCTTGTTGCTGGGGCTGCTCAACGAGCAATGGTCATCGGGGATATGCCCTTCATGTCCTATCAAGCCAGCCTCGAAGACGCGCTTCGCAATGCGGGACGGTTTCTGCAGGCTGGGGCCCAGGCCATAAAACTAGAGGGCGGCGTGGTTGTGGTCGACCGGGTGGCGGCGATGACCCGCATCGGTATTCCCGTGATGGGACATCTCGGCATGACTCCCCAGTCTGTCCATCAATACGGCGGCTACAAGGTACAGGGAAAAGGACCGGATCAAGCGAATATTCTTCTAAATGATGCCAAGGCACTTGAAGCAGCAGGCGCCTTCGCGATCGTACTCGAAGCGATTCCTGCCGGGTTGGCCAAGACCATCACGGAACAATTGACCATCCCGACAATTGGAATCGGGGCCGGTCCCCACTGTGACGGTCAAATCCTCGTCCTTTATGATCTCCTCGGACTGTTCGACGACTTCGTGCCAAAGTTTGTCAAACCCTATGCCCATCTCAAGGCGGATGCGCTTCAAGCTCTTCGCCGCTACAAGATAGAAGTCGAGGATGGCACCTTTCCGGGCGATTCGGAAAGTTATCATTGACCGTAGGCGGGGCTCGCTATTCGGCCGCTCCGTCTCAACGCCCATGCCCCCGACTCCTGTTGCAGTGCGTTGAAATCGCATCTCGATGAAGAACGGACAGCCCTGGCGACGTTTGATACACTTTGTGTCAGCCGCCAGGGATGCGAGGTGATGAGTGATGGAGTGGGTCGATTGGGTGCTTAGCAGGGAATTCCGTCAGTTTATTCTCGCGAACGATCTATTTTTCCTGCTGCTGTTTCTCGGGAGACTGATCGGGATCACAGCGATTGAGCTGTGGCGCCCGGCACGCGTGGTGTCCTACCGAAAGGTGATCCTGAACGATCTAACGGTCTTTGTTGTTTTTCAGTTTGTGATTTTTCCGTTGGCCGGCCAGATCAACCGATACATCTTCATACGTCCCCAATTGCCAGAAATGATTCTGACCATGCCGCTCGTGGTCCGCGTGCTGTGCTATTTAGTGATTGCCGATTTCGGCCATTATTGGATTCATCGTCTTATGCACACGAAGCACGTCTGGCGTATTCATAAATGGCATCATGCCCCCACGTATATGTATTGGCTCGCGGGAACGCGCGCTACGGTGCCGCAACAGGTCATCGTCAATCTGCCTTATATTTTTGCCTGGTCGTTTCTCGGCCTGTCTCCATGGTGGATGGGGTTGGCGATTGGCTTATTCAATTCTTTGCAAAATGATTGGATGCACGTCAATGTTACGTGGCGATCCAATTGGCTGGAGTGGTTAATTGTGACACCGCGGTATCACCACATTCATCACAGCAACAATCCTGCCCACTACAAGGCGAACCTCGCGGCGGTATTTACCCTCTGGGACCGATTGTTCGGGACCTATGTGAATCCAGACGAGGTGAAGGAGGAGTTATCGTTCGGGATCGGCGAGAAAGTGCCCCTCGTTCGACTGGCATTAGGGGTCTGAGCATGGCAGGGAGAGCCACTTAACGAGGTCACGTCGAACAGTCCACCTGAAAAACGGTACGGTCTTCCAGTCGAATCGCGGTCAACTGCTTACCCCATACACATCCGCTATCAATCGCCAGGAGATTGGCTTCGAGGTGCAATCCCAGAGCGGCCCAGTGGCCGCAAATGATGGTGACATTCGCAGGGCGCCGATGCGGGAGACGGAACCAGGGAAGATAGCCGGAGGGTGCCTGTTCGGGAGATCCGGAGAATCCCGACATCTCACCGGCTGGGGTGCAGGTTCGTAATTTGGTCAACACACGAGTGATGCTCACGAGTCGCTCCGGCGCTGTCAGCAACGGATCCCACTGCGGAGCTGGTCCATGAAAGAGGCTCTGGAGGAACGCCCGATAGTCCGGGCCTCCCAGCACGGCCTCGACCTCACGCGCAAAGCCGACTGACTCGTCAACGGTCCACTGAGGGAGAAGTCCTGCGTGGATCATCAGGAACGATTCCTCGCGATGATGGAGTGGTTGTCGACGAAGCCAGGCGATTAGTTCACTACAATCCTTCGCTCCCAAGACGTCGTGAATCGTATCTTTGTGTCGCAGCGTGGTGATACCTTCAGCTGCTGCAAGCAAGAAGAGATCATGATTGCCCAGCACAATGCGAACTGCGTGATCGAGGTTTCGCACGAACCGGAGGAGGGCCAGAGAGTCCGGACCACGATTGACGAGGTCGCCGGCCAGCCACAAGCGATCTCGCTCTGGATCGAATGAAACTTGCTCGAGAAGTCGTTCGAATGGAACGAGGCAACCTTGGAGATCGCCGATTGCGTAGGTGGGCATGAGAGTATAATTCCTTGAAGACGTGAGCGTATCCCGCACAACGCGAGAAAACAAGGCGATGACGCGGAAGGGTGTTCGGCGTCGCGCATCTCTCTCGATGGACGTCAATGTAAGCCGCTACTCGCATAAGAGAATGAATGCGCGACACAAGCTTCAAGGCAATTCAACGTGAATGGTTTGCTATTATAGTCTGGTGTCAGCGCGCTATTCTGTGGCGGGTTCAGCTAGAGGGGGATCAAGGGAATTATCGCCGGGTTCGGATTCGCAGTTCAGACTCGATGGCTTCAGAGGCTGAGCGATGAAAGCACCCGAGTTGCTCAACGAGATGCGTGGCAGAATCGAGGCGCGCTTCACGGCCCAATGTTTCCAGTTCGGCGCAACGGGCGGCAATGGCGCTGGCTCCCAATTGCGTACTGCTCGATTTTAATCGGTGAGCGGCCTCGTATAATGCCTTCGGATTGCCGCTTTCTACTGCCCGCCGAATTTGGTCGACGAGGGCTCGTGAGTCTTCCAGATATTGGGCCAGGACACTGGCCAAAATGTCTGGGTGGCCTGGTCGTTGGAGGTCAAGAATGCCTTGCCATGCCTGCTTGTCTAGAGAAGAGTGCGTGGCTGTCCTAGCCGAGATGACGGAATCTGGTTTTCCCGTGAAGAGGCCAGGGGGTGGACCGAAGCAATCACTCGGCTTGAGTGATTGCGATGCGGCCCATTGGGGAAGGAGTGCCTGGAGTTGGTCCACGGTGAAGGGCTTGGTCAGGTAGTCGTTCATTCCCGAGGCCAGGCACCGCTGACGATCTCCGTCCATAGCATTGGCTGTGAGCGCGATGATCGGAACCAGGTGCGGTTTTTCGGTCGCTCGTTCGCGATCGCGAATCACCCTAGTCGCCGTGAAGCCATCCATCTCCGGCATCTGGCAATCCATGAGGATGAGATCAAACGTCTGTGTCGTGGCTGCGTCTACGGCCTTCCTGCCATTTTCCGCCAGGCTCACGGTGTATCCCAATAGCTCAAGCATGCCTCGGGCAACTTCTTGATCGACCGGATTATCCTCGACCAACAGGATTCGACCGCTCAACGAGGCCTGTACCATGTGCTGAGTTAGGTTGGGTTTGACGTGATGGGGGGAAGGCTGCCAGAGGCGGACCAGACAGTCATAGAGCTGGGACTCTCGAACGGGTTTTTGCAGCCACATCTGAAACGAAGTCTTTTGCATTGAGTCGTTGTCAGCGGAATCGATCGAGTTGAGCGCGATCAGGGGAATCTCCTTCAGTCGCGGATCAGCCATAAGGGCCTGCGCCAGCATAAAACCGTCCATCTCCGGCATCTGAATATCGAGAATCGCAAAATCTATGCGGGCATTTTCATGGAAATCAATCCGGAGCGCATTGAGTGCTTCAGCTGCGGAGTCAACAACTGTCGCTTGAGCACCCCATGAGGTTACGTGTGATTCAAGGATATAGCGGTTGGTGGCATTGTCGTCTACGATTAGTATGCGACAACCGGCCAGATTCCGCTCGCTCATGGGATTAGCCCGTTCCTCTGCCAGACCAAGCTGAATGGTGAACCAAAACTTTGATCCATGGCCCGGCGTGCTTTCGACCCCGACTTCCCCGCCCATGAGTTGCGCCAGTTGCTTGACGATTGCCAACCCGAGACCGGTTCCACCAAACCGGCGTATGGTTGTGGCGTCGGCCTGCGAGAATGCCTGGAATAAGCGATCCTGGGTGTCTGACGCCAAGCCGATGCCGGTATCAGACACCTCGAACCGGAGGGTGAGAGTGCCATCCTGGGCTGACACTTGGTGCATCTTCAGAGCGACCTCTCCCTTTTCGGTGAATTTCACCGCATTACCGACAAGGTTGAGGAGAATTTGCCGAAGGCGAACGGGATCTCCGACGACGGCATCCGGAATCTGGGGCGGAACGAAGCACACCAACTCCAGGCCCTTTCGTCCGGCTGGCTCTGCAAACAGGTCGACGGCTTCTTCTACGGTCTGCCGGATTCCAAACTCGATTCGTTCTAGCTTGAGTTTACCGGCTTCGATCTTGGAGAAGTCTAAGATGTCGTTGATGATTTCCAGGAGGGCAGTACCCGAACGATGTACGCTCTGAGCCAGGTGTCGCTGTTTTTCGTTGAGTTGAGTGGCGAGCAACAATTCGCTCAGTCCGAGCACTCCGTTCATCGGGGTGCGAATCTCGTGACTCATATTGGCGAGGAACTGGCTTTTTGCTATGGTGGCGGCCTCTGCGCTTTCCTTAGCCTGTCGGAGCTCAATCTCCACCTGTTTTCTCTCGGAAATATCCCTGATAAAGCCGCTGAAGGTCGTCCCCGATGTCAGTTTGAGCGGGGTAATGGCCAATTCAATAGGAAACTCAGTTCCAGCTGAGCGTAATGCAGTAAGCTCCAGCCGTTTCCTCAGCGCCGGGCCTTCGCCTGTTGCCAGGTAGTGCTGCAATCCGCGGTTATGGGCCTCGCGATATTGCAAGGGTATGATGGTGTCCGAGAGCTTTCGTCCGATCACTTCGCGTCTGGTCCATCCCAGGATTTACTCGGCCTGAGGGTTCCATTCGGTAATCCGACCGCGATCGTCCATTACGACGATGGCTTCCAAAGCGCTATTTACGATTGAACGAGTGCGTTCCTCGCTGTCCCGGAGACTGCGGATGAGCGGGGCGCTGACCTGACGGTTGATTAGCCACCCGACAAGAAAAATGGTGCAGAGCAGGCCCAGGCCCAGGACCCCGAGGAGATAAGTCCGGTCTCTGAGTACAGAGCGGGCTTCCCCTTCGACTTGACGACTCTGCGTGTCGGCGAGTTGGATGAGTTCGAGTATTTCCTGGCGATGCTGCTCGAAATGGCTGGTGAGGGGACCGTAAAAGAGGTCCGTCATGGTGCGGATATCCCCCAGTCCTACGGCTGGAAGAAATACGCGGTTCCATAGTTTGTAAAACTCTCTTGCCCACTTGCCAGATGACTCGGTGAGGTTGTCCCGTAAAGGCCCGGGGGGCAGTCGTCCGCGCCATTCGGCTTGCTTGGCATGAAATTCTTGTTCAAATTGTTTGAATCGCCTAACGAGTATGTCTCGTTCCCAGGGCGCAGCACCGAGCAGTTCCAATGTAACGAGATAGGAGTCAACGATATAAAGCGGAGGTGGAAACGCATCAACTATCAGGTCTTTGCTTTGAAGGATTTGGGCATAGAGCGGTCCGTGAATTTGCACCGTTGTCACGGTGTCGTAGGCCGCGAGAGTGAAACCCGCAGTGGCTATGATTGCGGCACCGATGAGCAACCCCAGCCGGTGGGTAAAGAATTGGGGCGCTTGCTTTGAAACAGGCGCTTCCTGCGAGTCCATACGATCCCATGACGAGAACAGAAAGAGAGGAGTCGCTCTTTCCCTTTATCGGATGAGAAGCTGTGTCGCTTTACTTGTACTTTCCATAGGGCTCAGCCCACCGGCTGATTTCTTTGTGTCAGGGGCTGCAGCAGCTGCATGGCTTTGATTCGGACCGGGCGGTTCGGCTGAGGGGTCCGTGTAATGGTCTATCTCAGCAACGGAAGGAGCTGTGATGGACAGGTCTGAAATCTTAGGGGTACGACGCTTCGATTTTACTGGACAGTCCACCACGCGCTGTAAATTCGCCCGTGACGCGCGCCCAGACCGGCCTGCAGGCCTTCACGACATCATGCAGGATGCGATTGACCGCATTTTCATAAAAAATGCCGAGATTCCTATACGCGTGGAGATACATTTTTAAGGACTTCAGCTCCAGGCACTCTTTGTCGGGCATATAGTGCAGCGTGATGGTGCCGAAGTCCGGAAGACCGGTCTTCGGGCAGATCGCAGTATATTCAGGGATCTCGATGGTGATTTCGTAGCCCTTGTATTGGTTCGAGAATGTTTCGATGCCCGGCAGTGAAGCGGTAATGCCGCTCTTTGCATGGTCCTCGTTATAGCCAAGTCTCGTGTGCTTCGAATCTTTTCTTCCGGTTTCACGCTTCACGTTTGACGCCTCATGTCTTGTTAGACCTGTTTCATCCATTCAACCTGGCCGATTTTTTCCAACTGAATGTAGAGAGTCACCCAGGGGCAAGCCATTTCTGGGTATACTTCACATAATCCGCCTTTTCGAACGCCTCCGCAGGGGCCGTGGCTCATGAATTTTGGGCATTCGGCTTTGAGCGAATTGTCGGGAATCGGAGGACGCTTATGGACCCCACCCGCCTGTTGATCGCCTTCCTCCTCCCCGGGAATGATTACGCGTGTTGACATACAGGCTAGTCTAGACAGATTTTGAGGAATCGGCAATCTCCGTCTCGTAATGATTAAAACGGGATCCGCCTTTGAATGCGAGAAAATACAGGGAAAATGCTCTGTGTTAGGGCGAATGGCCTACGGGCCTCAGGCATGCTAGGCCTTCTTTCTGGCATGGTGGGCCTTCTGAGAAGTTGCGTTGATTATCAGGAAGTTATAAAATTTCACATGTGGGCGTGTGATCCGAGGATGTGTCGACGTTTCTCATTGACAGTCTTTTTTGGGCTTTGCTACCATGCGTACTCGTGTGAACGTCTATGGGCGGGTCGGTCCCGTTCTTCCAACCTCGATTCCTGCAGGCTTGTTGCATATAACTGGTTCTTTCTAATAGGCAATGGATTTCCGTTGCAACGATAGAGGGAGGTGTTCCAATGAGTCTTGATTATGTAAAGTTTTCCGGTGGATTTGAGAAGTTCATGCCCAAAGAATATCGGGACATGGTCGAGCATGGCCCCTTTGGAAAGAAAATTTCGGTCTCCCAAATGGGAAGCTTCAAGGAAATTCTTGAAGAACATCCTATGTGTGCCGGTTGTGCCATGACTCTGTTCATCCGACTGGCGATCATCGCTTTCCCTAACCCGGAAGACACGATCACTGTTGGAACAGCAGGCTGTGGACGGCTAGCGATTTCACAGGCCGCGATCCCGTTTGTGTACGGTAACTATGGCGATCAGAATGGTGTCGCGAGTGGTTTGTCCCGTGGGCTTCGGCTGCGGTTCGGTGACAAGCCGAAGGATGTGGTGGTCATAGCAGGAGACGGTGGAACGGCGGATATCGGGTTCCAGCAAGTGCTCCATTCCTGGTTCCGCAAGGAACGGTTCACGACGATCATGTTGGACAATGAAGTCTACGGCAATACCGGTGGGCAAGAGAGCGGGATGACCAATCGTGGTGCGGTCCTGAAGATGGCACCGTTGGGGAAGAAGTTCGAGAAGATGGACATGTTGCAGATGGCGAAAGTGGCCGGGTGCGCATACGTGGCGACGGTAGTTCCGAACAATCCCCGTCGTGTCGAGAGCGTCATCAAGAAGGCGGTATTGATTGCCCGTGAAGTGGGTTCGACCTACATCCAAGCCTACACCTCCTGCAACATCGAATACGCGATTCCGACCGACAAGGTCATGGAGGACGCGAAGACCGTTGAGAATGATCGGTATCAGTTCACAGAATATGTGAGCGAAGAAGCCAAGCAGTATCTGACTGAGCGGTATGGCTACAAAGACTATCTTCCAAAGCCGGCTGCTCCTGCCGCGGCAATTCCAAACAAGGCGTAAGCAACCCGGAGGGAGGCTCGGACTATGGCAAAGCGCTTCAACATTCGGATGGCAGGGGTCGGTGGCCAAGGTGTCGTGACGGGGTCACACATTCTCAGTACCGCGGTGATCCATGCCGGCGGTGAAAGCACGATCGTTCCATTCTATGGATCGGAAAAGCGGATGGCACCGGTCGAAAGCTATGTCCGTGTGTCGGATGAACCGATCTACGAGATCGGGGAAATCACCTTCCCTCACATCATTATTATCTTCCATCCGCAGGTCATTACCCACGGAAAGTCGTATACGATGCCATTCTACTTCGGATTGAAGGAAGGTGGGATTGCGCTGATCAACAACGATGGTCCGATGAGTCTTCACAGGGATCAGGCGCGTGAGCTGGAAGAGCGTCATGCGAAGCTCTATTATTTTCCAGCCACCAAACTTTCCCTGGAAGTTGCGGGAATGGACCTTGCCACGAACATGGCCTTGATGGGCTGCATCGGAGCCATCACGGGGCTGACCTCAGTCGAAGCGCTGGAGCAGTCGGTGAAGGATCGGTTCCTTGGTAAAGGATTTGTCGTCTCCGGTGGGACTGCGGCGTTGGACAGTGTCGTCGAGCGGAAATTCAAAAAGAAGCAGGAGTTGATCGATAAAAATGTGGCGGTGATTCAGGCCGGCTGGAACTACGCGGTCGATCACGGTTGGGCTGCGCCGACGGTCAAACGGTCAGAAGCCCCTGCGGCCGTAGGCGCCTAACCAGGATTTAGTACGGAAGGAGTCACCATGTATCTGGTAGCCAATATCGATGTCGAGATCTGTGCCGCGAAGAGCTGCAAGCTTTGCACGCAATATTGTCCTGAAGCCAACACCATTCAGTACAGCGAAGAGATGGGGAAAGATAAGGGCTTCAAGTACGGCTCTGCATACGTGGCAGTCGACCGTTGTAAGGGCTGCGCGCAATGCGTCTGGGTCTGCGACAATATGGCGAAAAACAATGCCATTAAGATGATCATGATCGATCAATTGCCGCTGGCAGCCGTAACGGACAACATCAGGTACGAAGAGAAATCCACGGTTGCGGTCCTGTCCAATCCGATGATTGTTGTGGGTAATTAGGGAGGTACGGGAGTGGCAACGACGCCTGATACAAGAGAACGTATTATTGTCCCGGGCCCGGCCGGGTTCCATCCGCCGTCGGCGGCTCAGTTGGGGGTCGCACTTCCTGATCCAGGGCAGGGGCTCTACTACGGATTGCTGGAGCTCAATGAAGACAAGGTCATCGAGGAGATGGCCCGTAAAATGCTGACGAGCCCCAACGCCACGATCTTCCCCGGACCGCTGGTACTCTGGGCCTGGAACGATCATGCCGTTGAAAAGGCCAAGGCAGTGCTGGAGATCGCGGCTCAGATTCCGAACGTCATGATCATCCCCATGCCGGACTATCGGCCGAAGTATCCGAAGATCGATCCGGAAGAGGTCATCAATCCGAACCATCCGAACCTCACGATTTGGGGCAATAAGATCGAAGCCTGCATCTTCATCGGTGTGCATTGCCACTACGCCAACTTGACCTTGAAAATGATTCGTGCCGGGACGAACTGCCTGACAATGGCGATTTGTGCGGAGCAGGGGCATGAAGATGCGATGCTGACGATTCGGGATTCGGACATCATCAAGTTGAGAAAGACCGCGCAGGTCTTCAAGCGGGTGCGCGAAGAAATGGGCATTAAGTTGCCGGAAAACGGCGAGAACGTACGATTTACCGGTACGCAATCGAGAGTTCACGGCGGGAAAACTCACACGAATCCCCTCACCTTTGCCCCTGTGGCAGGCCTTGCCGGCGCGGCTGCCTTTGGCCATTCGGCCGAGCAGATGAAGCGTGAAGGTTAAATAATAAGGTCGAGAAACACGGGCGATTATAGCTAAGAGGTGTCATGATGAGCGAAGCACTTGAAGCAGAGCAAAAGACAAACCCGCAGGGCGATCCCATCACAAGTGTCGCTGCGCCGAAACCGACCGAAACAAGCGCGAGGAAGGATCCGCACGCCGAAGCAAAACGGCAGAGGGTGGTCACGCCGGAATATCTGTTCCTCGAAGCCCCACGTACGAAAGAGTTCATTACTGGCAGCGAAGCGGCGAAAGAAGCCATTCGGCGCTCTAATGTGGACTTAGCCATTGCCTATCCCATTACTCCGCAGAGTGAAACGATGCAGCTCGTCGGTGTGCTCTATGGCGAGGGATATGTAAAGGAATATTACCGTGGCGAGGAAGAAGTCGGCGTGATGGCCGCGATTGCCGGAGGATCCAGATCGGGTGTTCGTTGCTATACGGCGACCGCCGGTCCTGGCACGTTGAGAGGATTGGAGGGCATTGCATCCTGGCCCGGACATCGGTTGCCTGTTGTCGCCATGTTCACCTGCCGCGTCGTCAACGCCCCGTTAGCCATTCAGCCGGACAATATTGAAGTCTCATATTTATTAAATTGCGGCATGATCGTCTTCCATGCTGAAAACCAGCAGGATATGTACGATTTCACCATGGCCGGATTTGCTATCAGTGAGAAAAACGATGTGACCCTCCCCGTCGGTGTCTGCTGTGACGGCTTCTTCGTCACCCACGCCCGTGGGTACGTTCGGATGCAGGACCGCAGCATGAAGCTTCCTCCTCGTGAAGCCTGGCGTGGTGCGGTGCCGGTTCTCGATGCGGAGAATCCTCCGGCCCGACTGTCACGCGACGCTCCGGTCCAGAAGTCGAACTTCATGGCTTATAATATTCATGCGGTCTGGCAACAGGAAGTGTGGGCCGCAGTCGAACGGTCCCGTAAATATATTAACCAGTACATGGGTGGTTTGCTCACGGCTGAGAATGTGGACGATGCTGAGGCGGTCATTATTGCCTCGGGCAGCGCCGCGGCTCAGTCGCGGGAAGCTGTTCGTATCTGCGCAGAAAAGGGCATCAAGATCGGCTTGATCAAGGTTAGATCGCTCCGACCGTTTCCAACGAAGGAGTTACGAGAGCTCTGTGGCAAGGCGAAGCTCATCGTCGTTCCGGAGTTCAACTATGTCGGTTGGCTGGCGAAAGAAGTTGCCACTGCGATTTACGGGTTCTCCAAGGCCAAGATTATCGGTGGACCGCGAGTGTACGGCGGTCAGTCGATGCCCGTGGAGTTGATCGTGGACGAGGTCGAGTCCGGTCTGACTGGGAAGAAGTCAACCAACGTCGCCCTGTCTTCGATCATGGGGGGAGCCGTCAATCAGGATGAGGTAGCGCATTTCATGCGCAGCATCTAAGTGGTCATATAGAGAAATCAAGAGCCCGTCAGGTTTTCAGGCCTGACGGGCTCTTTGTTTGTTTCGGTTTCGTCTCGTTGTCTAGTTTGCCGCGGGAATTCACTTAACCAAAATAATGTCGATAACCGGGGCTATCCTTGCAGTTCGTCCTGCACCATGTCTTCACTTTCCGGCATGCCATAGGCCACGTATTTGGCATAGGAGAGGTAAATCATCGCGCTGTCCCTCATTGCCTTGGAGCCTTGCGATAAGCGGAAGACTTTGTCAGAGTCGTGGGAAGGAGTCGCGCTCATCGTCTCCACATGGCTCTGGAGAAGTAGGGTGAATCGTTCCATTGAGTTTTCGACATCTTTGTAGGCCAATAGTATTGCATCTGTCATGGTTGTCCTCCTAATCAACATGAGCTTACACTATGCCCATGCAACCCTTCAACGAGAAGAAGCCGTCGAGTCTGTCATCGCTGATCCTGAAGATTCTGGCGAAGGTATCTGCCGAGAAGGATTTTCATGGTGACGACTTGGCCCAGGCGGTTGTCAATCTATCCCGTCTGTTCACCACTTCCCGCGCAACATTGCCTCTGCATTACCTGGATGATCCCTTACACGCATCTGCCTATCTATCCTACTTCCTCCCGGTGAACCTGTCGAAAATCCAAGTCCTGCTGGACGAACTGCCGGAGGAAGGCGGTATGGGTATGGGAGCATCGGATCATTCAATGGCCGTCCTCGACCTCGGCAGTGGTCCAGGGACAGGTGCCTTGGCCTTATTGGATTGGCTGTGGCATCGCTGCTCGGAACGAGCCAAATTCCTGTCGGTCCTGGCGACCGATGCTTCCCACGCACCCTTGCGGGACACGAAGAGGCTGTGGGAAGTGTACTGCCAGGAGGTGGGAATATCCGATGCAGGTCTCCGGTGCGTCGAGGGAAATCTTGAACATCCGCTCAAGGGGGATCTGGGCAAGCAGATTATGCGGAGCGGGCCATATGACCTCATTATCATGGCGAACTGCCTCAATGAATTATTTTCTGCGTCGGCCGATCCGCCCATCGAGCGTGCTGCGGTTGTTACGCAACTCCTGCCGTTTCTCGCTCCCCTCGGCACGATCATGATTGTCGAGCCGGCATTACGGCAAACGGCCCGAGCGTTGCATCATGTGCGCAATCATCTGCTCAAGCAGGAGGTGTGTACAGTGTATAGTCCCTGCCTGCATGAGGGAGCCTGTCCGGCCTTAGACCGTCCAGACGATTGGTGTCATGAGGAGCGCCCGTGGCAAACGCCACCTGCGATAGCTGCAATCGATCGGGACGTAGGATTCATAAAAGACGCCTTGAAGTTTTCCTATCTACTGTTACGCACGGACGGTCGTACCATCGTAACGCGAAATCCGGAAACTTTCCGGGTCGTGAGCGAACTACGAGAATTGAAGGGCGATGCACGAGCGTGGCTGTGCAACGAATTGGGTCGGTCGGAGGTTGGACGGCTCGATCGGTCAGAGTCCGTGACAAATGCAGAATGGGAGGCTTGTCAACGAGGGTCTATTATTCGGCTCGACGGCCTGAAGCGGAAAGAAGGATCAACCTTGGTAAGGATACCGGCGGAGGGAACGGTTGAGATGATTCGGCGGGTCTAAGGTTTGGCTAATCGGCTTCCGGTTCGGAGCTTCCATGCTGATGCGACACTCTGTCTTCATCGAACATTTCAGCCATTTCCTCCGCGATCATGTCCCGATCGTTTGGAACGGAAATGAGCGGGATTTCTTTTCTTACTTTGGCCGCACCCTTAGGAGCAGGACTTTCGGGATCCGTGGCTGGGCTCTTTGGTGTAGTACTCATAGGCAGAGTATACACTAGATCGGGAGTAAAAAGGGGGGTTATTCAAATGCTTCCAAGGAGGAACGCTCCGGGAACGTCGTCTTGCACGCTGTGCAGGTCAGGAAGTAAATGGATTCGCGGACGGACATGGTGACACGAAAATTGAGGCTCACCCCTCGTTGATTGCAGGTCGGACAGGACATCTCTTTGAGCCGGTATGGTATATCCGGTTGCGTACGCAAGTAGAAGTCCATATCCGTGTAGATCGGGAAACTATACCGACATTTCTTACAGACACCGCGCCACTCTCCGTCTGATTGCATAAATCGTCGATCGACCCCAAAACTCGATCCCTTACAAATGGCACACTGAACGGTTTCAAGTCTGGTTTCGACTTCCTCAACGGTCGGGCTAGGCATCGGGTTGGCTCCTTGGGCAGAAGTTCGCAATGTCGTGGGGCAGTATAGCGTTCACGTAGAAGCGACTGCAACGGGAGACAGTGCCAGGTTTTCCCTTGACCTGGCATGCGCGCCATTTATACTAAGACGATTATGCACCATATCACTGAAATGCTGTCGGTTGGGAATATCAACGACGCGAGGCAACCTCCGGCAAAAATTGGCGCACTGCTCCTGGTTGCCGCTGAGTATACGTTGGAATCGCCTGATGGATTGTCGTATGGCTGGATTCCATTGTCGGAGTTTGCCGAGGCGGAACCGGACTCATTGGATCAAGCGGTAAGTTGGGTGGAACAGCATCTTTCCACCCATAGGGTGATGGTCTGTTGCCGTGCCGGAATGGGCCGGTCCGTGTCGGTGGTCATGGCCTATCTCTGTTGCGTTCAAGAGATGACCTATGCTGAGGTTTTGAAGTTGGTCATGAGACGTCGACCCGGCGCCATGCCACTCCCCAAGCTCGAAGATGCTATTAAGCATGTCCGATCCCTTCGCGAAGCTCGTGCAACGGGCAAGAAGAATCTCCCTTCCCGCCCAACTGCTGCAGTTTAATTTCCGAGTACATTGCCTTTCCTATGCCTCCCATGGCCTAATCCGATCATCGTATGGTACAGATGTGTCCGTTTCACTGAGGTTCTCCTTCGATGCCGGAATTGCCAGAAGCCGAAGTCGTTGCTCGGCAGCTGCGGGTTCATCTTCTCGGCGCTCGACTGAATGAGTGCTGGGTCGGCCGAGCGGATATCATTCGGGAAGGGTTATCCACGCTTTCGTGGTATCACGGCGCGGTGTTGGAGGGGGTGGCGCGATACGGTAAGAGTGTCGCACTGGAATTTAAGAAAGAGGACGAACTCAGATATGTCGTGGCAGAGCTTGGCATGACAGGCCTCCTCCTGTTTCGCACGACCAAAACGA
>JBBRRM010000001.1:0-23111 GCA_038275915.1 Nitrospirales bacterium | reverse complement strand
GTGCCTGCGAGCGTCAGGGCACGGCATCGACATTGCGCCGAGGAGAAGTGGCTGGGTCCGGGAAGAAGCCCTGGAAGCAAAAGCATACCGGCCGAGCACGGGCAGGATCGATCCGTTCTCCTGTATGGCGCCATGGCGGATCGGTATTCGGACCGAAGCCGCGTGACTACTCCTATAGCATGCCGAAAAAGAAGTATCGGGCTGCGTTGCAGAGCGCCCTTTCGGCAAAGTTAGCGGATGGACAAGTGGTCATTGTGTCGAATCTGTCATTGGACCAGCCAAAGACCAAATTGTTGGCCCAAGCGCTGGCCCACTTTGGTGCCGGATCGTATGCCTTGATTGTGGCAGGTGCAGGGCATGTCGGCTTGGCTCAAGCTGCAGGCAATCTTCCCAATGTGTGCGTGGTGGGCCCTGAAGGATTGAACGTGTACGACATTGTTCGAGCTGAATTGATTCTGATTCCTGAGCGCGAGTTGCCGCGAGTGAAGGAGGTCTGGGCATGAAGGCAGGTCTCCATAGCATTCTGTTGCAGCCGTTGCTGACGGAAAAGATCACAGCGATGCGGGAAAACAACAACACGGTTGGCTTTCTCGTTCACCCGGATGCCAATCGTGTCCAGATCAAGCAAGCCGTCGAAGCACTATTGAAGGTGAAGGTCGAACGAGTCAACGTCATGAATGTGCGCGGAAAGGTGAAACGCTTGGGGCGTTTCTCCGGCAAGCGATCGGATTGGAAAAAGGCCTTCGTCAAGCTCAAGCAAGGCGAAAAGTTAGAACTCTACGAGAGCGCATAGAGGACATTGCACCGGGCTGATCTCGGTGTGCTGGAAGGACGACTGTAGCATGGGAATAAGAGCATACAAGCCAAGGACGCCGGGACGTCGCGGGATGACTGCGGTGACGACCGAAGAGCTGTCGAAGAAGAGGCCGGAGAAGTCGCTTACGTCGTTCCGTCGCAGTACAGGTGCGAGGAACAATGAGGGGCGGACGACTGTACGTTTCCGTGGGGGAGGGCACAAGCGCCTCTATCGAAAGATAGATTTTCGCAGAGACAAGACCGGAATCCCAGGGACCATCGCGGCGCTTGAATACGATCCGAATCGGTCCGCCAGGATTGCCCTCGTGCACTATAAGGATGGAGAGAAGCGCTATATCCTGGCCCCCGTTGGTTTAAAGGTCGGTGATGTCGTGCAGTCCGGCGTTGGTACAGAGGTTCGTATTGGGAATGCGCTGCCATTGTCCAGTATGCCGTTGGGAACCACCATTCATAACGTCGAGTTGAAGCCCGGAAAAGGTGGACAGCTGATTCGCAGTGCGGGCGGATCTGCGCAGGTCATGGGACGTGATGGCGACTATGTGCAGGTGCGACTCAGGTCGGGTGAAATGCGAAGAATTCTTTCTGCCTGTATGGCAACCGTCGGACAAGTCGGGAATACCGATCACGAGAATATTAATGTTGGGAAAGCAGGTCGGACACGATGGTTGGGCCGACGCCCGCACGTGCGTGGAGTGGTGATGAATCCGGTCGACCACCCCCATGGTGGCGGCGAAGGAAAGTCTGGACAGGGTAATCCCCATCCGGTCTCCCCATGGGGTCTTCCGACCAAGGGTTACAAGACCCGGAACAATAAGGCGACGGACAAGTTTATTATTTCCCGTCGCAAGTAGGAGTACGCGATGCCGAGGTCAGTAAGCAAGGGCGCATTCGTTGACGACCACCTGCTTCAGAAAGTGGAGCGGATGAATCAGAACAAGGATCGAAAAATCATTAAGACCTGGTCGCGACGGTCCACGGTCATACCCGATATGATCGGACATACGTTCGCGGTCCATAATGGGAAGAAGTTCATCCCTGTCTTCGTGACGGAAAACATGGTTGGGCACAAGTTGGGAGAGTTTGCACCGACCAGGTTCTTTAAGGGACATGGGCATGCTAGGACCGAGAAGTCAGTCGCCCTCAAGTAGGTGAAACGCCGCGGTTTCGGCATACGCGATTGGATTGGAAGATCATGACTGAAGCACAAGCAGTTCTACGGTTTGTACGTGTCTCTCCGAGAAAAGCCCGTCCGGTGATCGACTTGATCCGTGGGCAGCAGGTTCCGATGGCCTTGGCATTGCTTCGAAATTTGCCGCGTCACGCTTCCAAAGTAGTCGAAAAGATCTTGCGGTCCGCCGTAGCCAATGCGGAGCAGAAGGAGATGGGCGACAGTGAATCGATGGTAGTGTCGAAGGCCTTCGTTGATTGCGGGCCGACGCTGAAGCGCTTTCGGGCTCGATCACAGGGACGTGCGAATGCGATTCAGAAGCGTATGAGTCACATTACTGTCGTCGTGTCGGCTGCAAGCGTGAAGGAAAAGAAGTAGGAAGAGGCAGCTAACGGAACGGGTTCATTTCCTGTCTGAGTGAGGCATAGAAGTTATGGGGCAAAAGACACATCCGATCGGGTACCGACTGGGGTACAACGTCACCTGGAGTTCTCGGTGGTATGCCAGCAAGGACTATGCGAAGCTGCTCCATCAGGATATCAGGATTCGTAAGATGGTTAAGCAGCGTCTCTTTCATGCTGGTGTAGCGAAGGTTGAAATCGAGCGATCTGGAGACCAAACGCGTGTGATTATCCACACCGCGCGCCCCGGTATCATCATCGGTCGTAAAGGGGCCGAGGTTGACAAGCTCAAGGCGGAGTTGGAGAAGAGCTATTCCGGCCAGGTGTACATTACGGTGAAGGAAATCAAGAAGCCTGAACTGGATGCTCAGTTGGTGAGCGAAAACGTGGCGACCCAACTGGAGAAACGTGTGGCGTTTCGTCGGGCCATGAAGCGAAGTGTGCAGTCCGCACTTCGTCTTGGGGCTCAGGGCATCAAAATTATGGTCGGGGGTCGTCTGGGCGGCGCGGAGATTGCGCGCTCAGAATGGTATCGCGAAGGCCGCGTACCGCTCCATACGCTCAGGGCGGACATCGATTACGGATTCGCTGAAGCCCACACGACCATGGGGCAGATCGGGATCAAGACCTGGATCTATAAAGGAGAGGTCCTTCCACTGCAACCACTCAAGAAAGAATCGCCATTTGACCGCAGGCTCGGGTAATTGAAGAGGATATCGTGTTAGCACCAAAGAAAGTAAAGTTTCGCAAAATGATGAAGGGGCGTATGACAGGCAAGGCCTATCGTGGCGGCCAGATTACGCTTGGGGAGTTCGGGCTCAAAGCCTTGGAACCAGGATGGGTGACTAGTCGACAGATCGAAGCGGCTCGTATTGCGATCACTAGGTTTGTTAAGCGCGGCGGCCAGGTCTGGACGAGAATTTTCCCCGATAAGCCGATTACCAAGAAACCGGCTGAGACTCGAATGGGTAAGGGGAAGGGCAATCCGGAATACTGGGTGGCCGTGGTCAAGCCAGGCCGCATTCTTTATGAAATGGATGGTGTCACGCCGGAGGTCGCTCGCGAGGCGTTCCGTCTGGCTTCGCATAAGTTGCCCATTGCCACGAAGTGTGTCATTCGGGGCGAGTTTTAGCATCGATCGAACCGGACGCAAGGGTAGGGAGCGTATCCATGGATCTGAAGGAATTACGGCAACTAACGGGACCTGAGCTTGCGGAGAAGGCGCAGCAACTCACGCAGGAACTTTTCAATCTTCGTTTTCAGTTGGGGACGGGACGATTGGAAAACCCCATGCAGGTTCGAAAGACGAAGCGATCCATTGCGAGGGTGAAGACGCTTCAGCGCGAACTCGTGCAGGCCGATGCAATTTCTACCACGGGGAAAGGGGCCTGAGGATGGCAGAGTCAGTAAGCAAGCGGCGTGAATGGGTTGGACGAGTAGTCAGTAATAAGATGAACAAGACTGTAGTGGTTGAAATCGAGCGTTCGGTTATTCACCCGCTCTATCGGAAAGTGCTTCGACGGGTGACGAGATTCAAGGCTCACGATGAGGACAACGCGTGCAGAATCGGCGACCGCGTGCGCATGGTCGAGACGAGGCCTATTAGCAAGGATAAGCATATGCGGGTTGTTGAGGTCATGGAGAAGGGCCGGGCTGAGTAGGTTGAGATCGTTCGAACGGTAGAGGGAACACTGGGATTATGATTCAAAGCTATACATACATGGATGTGGCCGATAACTCAGGTGCTAAGCAGGCCATGTGTTTTCATGTGCTTGGAGGAACCAGGCGTCGGTATGCCTCTCTCGGAGACATTGTCGTAGTGGCTGTGAAAGAGGCCATTCCTGCGGCAACAGTCAAGAAGGGGGATGTGAGCCGGGCCGTGGTTGTGCGGACGACCAAAGAGGTTCGCCGTGAGGATGGTTCCTACATCAAGTTTGACCGGAATGCCTGTGTGCTCATCAATAAGGATGGGGATCCCGTTGGGACGCGTATCTTTGGGCCGATCGCGCGCGAATTGCGGTGGAAGAAGTTTATGAAGATTATTTCCCTAGCTCCGGAAGTGCTTTAACGAGGGTGGAGACGGCGGGATGAATAAGCAGGCATTGAAGAAGAGTCGCATTCGTAAGGGTGATATTGTGGTCGTGATCGCCGGGCGTGATCGCGGCAAGTCTGGAAAAGTTCTTTCGGTTGATCCCGCGGTGGGAAAGGTTGTGGTCGAAAAGCTGAATATGATTAAGCGCCACACCAAGCCGAATCAGAAGGTGAAACAAGGTGGCATTCTCGAACGGGAAGCGCCTCTTGCCGTCTCAAATGTGATGTATCTGTGTCCCGTGACGCAGAAGCCGACTCGGCTGGGCGTGCGTAAGCTCGATGATGGCCGCCGGGTCCGGTTCAGCAAAAAATCGAACGACTCAGTCGAGTAGGAGTGAGGACGCCAGATGGCGAAGGTTGAATCAGGAAAAGGTAGCAAGACGTCAGAGCGACGACCACCCAAGAAAAAGGAAGGGTCGTCGGCACCTCAGGCAATGGACGAGGGCAGCGAAGAGTCCAAGTTCAATCCACGACTACGCGAGACATACCTGCAGAAGGTCGTGCCCGCACTCATGAAGGAGTTCGGGTATAAAAATGTTATGCAGGTCCCGAAACTCGAGCGTATTGTGTTGAACGTGGGGATGGGTGAAGCCATTCAGAACGTGAAGCTGCTCGAGAGCGCCGCTGGGGAATTGGGGGCGATTACTGGTCAGAAGCCGCTTATTACAAAGGCGAAGAAAGCCATTGCGGCATTCAAGCTCCGTCAGGGGATGCCCATCGGTACGAAAGTGACTTTGCGTAGTCGGAGGATGTGGGAGTTTTTCGATCGTCTCGTATCCCTGGCGTTGCCGAGGATTCGAGACTTCCGAGGTATTTCGCCGAAGTCCTTCGATGGGCGTGGTAATTATACGCTTGGACTCAAAGAACAGCTCATCTTCCCCGAGATCAAGTACGACGAGGTCGCGTCCATCCATGGTATGGATATCACGATTGTCACGACCGCCAGGACCAACGATGAGGGCAGGGCGCTGTTGAAGCATTTGGGGATGCCATTCCGGACGTAATGTCAAACGAAGGAGCTGCAGGTGTCGAGATTAGCGCTTAGAAATAAATCGGCCGTCAAGGCGAAATTCCCCGTCAGGGACTATCACCGTTGTGGGATCTGCGGGAGGGTGCGAGGATTCTTGCGCCGGTTTCGTATGTGCAGAATATGTTTTCGATTGCTGAGCCTGAAGGGTGAGATCCCTGGGGTCCGGAAGTCGAGTTGGTAGACTATCCGTTTTCCGTGTCACCGGTTCGGTTGAACCGTTTCTGGTCACACGAAGAGCGTTGGTGAAAGGGTTGGTATGGTTACAGATCCCATTAGTGACCTGTTGGTACGATTGCAAAATGGTTTTCGCCGACGTCATGATGTTGTGAGTGTCCCGGCATCCCGTCTTAAGCGCGAGGTCCTCCGGATTCTCCAGAACGAAGGATATATTCAAGGCGTCCAGGCTGATATCGCGGATGGGCATTCTGTGCTGAAAGTGCAGTTACGGTATGTCGCAGAAGGGCAGCCCGTCGTTACCGGTATGCAGCGGGTGAGCAAGCCAGGCCGCCGTGTGTATGTTGGGATTAAGGACATCCCGCGAGTGAAAAACGGCATTGGTGTTGCGATCCTGTCCACTTCGAAGGGGTTGATGACGGACCAGGATTCTCGTCGCGCCGGACTGGGCGGAGAAGTGCTGTGCTCGGTGTGGTAACGGGTAGAGCGAATCAGATTGTCATTGCAGCGGCTTGTTAGAGGAACGAGGCATCGATGTCACGTATAGGAAAGAAACCGATCCAAATTCCAGCAGGAGTGGATGTGAAAGTTGCCGGCCCACTTGTGTCTGTGAAGGGCCCACTCGGGAAGCTCGATTGGTCTTTATCTCCGGGCCTGGGAGTTTCGATTGCGGATGGACAGCTCGTGGTGAGTCGGTCAACTGAGGATCGTCAAGTCCGTGCGTTGCACGGACTGACTCGCGCAGAGCTCAGTAACATCGTTCAGGGTGTGACGAAGGGCTATGAACGCAACTTGGAAATCACCGGAGTTGGATATAAGGTAGCCGTGCAGGGCCGGACGATGAGCTTCAATGTAGGCTATATCAACCCCGTCACCTATCCGATTCCAGTGGGAATCGACGTGAAGGTGGATAAGCAGACGCTGATCAATGTGAAGGGGACCGATAAGCGATTGGTGGGTCAGGTTGCGGCGAACTTGCGAGCGATCAAGCCGCCAGACGTCTATAAGCAAAAAGGCGTTCGCTATGCAGGAGAAGTGTTGCGTAAGAAAGCCGGAAAGACAGGGAAGTAGGGTGATCCATGAATACTGCAGATAAAGCGAGTCAATTAACGCGTCGGAAACAGCGGGTGCGTAAACGAGTCTTTGGAACGGCCGAGCGTCCACGTCTCAACGTGTTTCGCAGTCGTTCGCATATCTATGCGCAGATCATTGATGATCTGAAGGGGGCCACGCTGGCAGCGGCGTCTTCCCTGGATAAGTCGCTGAGAACGTCGGTGAAATCCACCGGCAGTATCGATGGCGCAAAGGCTGTTGGGAAGTTATTGGCCGAGCGGGCGAAAGCCGCCAAAGTTCAGGCCGTGGTGTTCGATCGCGGTGGTCGAATGTATCATGGACGCGTCAAGGCGTTGGCTGAGGCATCGCGTGAAGGCGGTCTGCAGTTCTAGGTCGTGCCTCAATTCCGTAACGGTACGGGAGCGAGAGGAACAAAGAGGAGTGATGCTACGTGCGAGTTAATCCAGATGAGTTAAGCCTGAAGGATAAGGTTGTCTTTATCAATCGCGTGGCGAAGGTCGTCAAGGGCGGAAAGCGGTTCAACTTCTGCGCGTTGGTTGTTGTTGGAGATGGACAGGGATGGGTTGGCATCGGGAAAGGGAAAGCCGCTGAAGTGCCCGTCGCGATCTCGAAGGCGGTTGAGCAGGCTAAGAAAAATCTGGTGCATGTCGCCCTCACGTCTGGAACGATCGCGCACGAAGTCCATGGATTGTTCGGGGCTGAGCATGTTCTCCTGAAACCCGCAAAGAAGGGGACAGGAATTATTGCAGGGGGCGCCGTCCGGGCAGTGGTTGAGGTTGTCGGCGTGCATAACGTCATTGCCAAGACGCTGGGCCGCGGAAACCCATTTAATACGGTTCGTGCCACACTGAACGGTCTCTGCCAGCTTAGAAATGCTGAAGATGTTCTCAAAATGCGGCGTAGTGCGGTGGGCGACGCACAGAATAGGGTGAGTGCCTGATGCCAGCAAAGACCGACAAAGCTGCCCTTAAGGGGTTTGTGATTACCTTGCGACGAAGCCCCATTGGTACACCACAAAAGCATCGACGTGTGTTGAGTGGCCTCGGGTTGAGAAAAATCAGACAGACAGTGACTCGTCCCAATACATCACAAGTACGAGGGATGATTGGCAAGGTTGGATATCTATTGGAAGTGCAGCCACAATGAACTTACATGAGCTCGGTCCTGCAAAAGGATCCAGGAAACGACGTAAGCGTATTGGCCGGGGTCCGGGTTCTGGTCACGGGAAAACATCGGGGAAGGGCCATAAGGGTTTATTGGCCAGATCCGGTGGTCGGAGTCGACAGGCTGGCGGGTTTGAAGGCGGTCAGATGTCGCTGATTCGTCGAGTGCCGAAGCATGGCTTTACGAACGTGTTTCGTAAGGAGTACTCGATTGTTAACCTGAAGAGTCTGGGTGACATGACGGTGTCCGGCACTATTACACCACAGGTGTTAGTCGATGCCGGGTTGGTCAAGCGCAAGTCATTGCCGATCAAGATCCTCGGAAACGGAGACCTCACGAAAGCGATCGTGGTACAGGCGCATAAGTTCAGCAAGTCTGCAGAGGCAAAGATTCAAGCAGCCGGAGGGAGAGTCGAGGTCATCCCCGGTGTTTGAGAGACTCCTGACCAGTTTCCAGAATATTTTTAAAATCCCGGAGCTGCGTACCCGCATCCTCTTTACCATGGGGATGTTAGTGGTGTACCGGATCGGGGCCCATATTCCCACCCCTGGGATCAATGGCGATGCCCTCTCCGATTTTCTGCAGAAGCAAGGCGGCGCCCTGCTCGGGTTTTTGGATATTTTCTCAGGCGGGTCCCTGTCGCGGCTGACGATTTTAGCGCTGGGCATTATGCCTTACATCAGCGCTTCGATTATTCTTCAGTTGTTGACCGTGGTCGTCCCGCACCTGTCGAAGTTGGCCAAGGAGGGTGAGCGGGGCCGGAAAAAAATAATTCAATACACTCGGTTCGGGACAATTGGCATTGCGGTAATTCAGGGATTCGGGATTGCCGTGGGGCTCGAACAAATGAATCAAGGCGCGTTCGTGATGAGCGGCGGGTGGGGATTCCGTCTCATGACGGTTATCACCTTGACCGCCGGTACCGGATTCCTGATGTGGCTCGGTGAACAGATTACCGAGCGAGGCATAGGGAACGGGATTTCTTTGATTATTTTTGCCGGGATCGTCGCTCGTTTGCCTGCCGCTGTAGCCCAGACGTTTGACTTATACAAGGTCGGGCAACTCAGCTTCATTTTACTGGTCGCCCTCGCCGTATTGATGATTGTGGTGGTAGCAGCCATTGTCTTTCTGGAGAGCGGGCGTAGGAAAGTCCCGGTTCAGTATGCGAAGCGGGTGATCGGACGACGAGTTTTTGGTGGGCAAAGCACGCACATTCCACTGAAGATAAACACAGCGGGCGTGATTCCTCCTATTTTTGCGTCGTCGATTATCGCATTTCCTGCGACGATCGCAGGTTTTTTCGAGACACCTTGGATTAAGGCGTTCGGCGCACAACTCGCGCCTGGATCGCTGCTGTACACGCTGATGTACGTTGGCCTCATTCTGTTTTTTTGTTTCTTTTATACCGCCGTGGTCCTGAATCCGGTGGACATGGCAGACAACATGAAAAAGTATGGCGGGTTCATTCCAGGAATTCGTCCCGGAACAAGGACTTCGGACTATATTTATAAGGTACTCACGCGGATTACGTTTGCCGGATCGATTTACCTTGCGATCGTCTGTGTGATTCCGGAGTTTTTGATCTATAAACTGAACGTACCCTTTTATTTCGGCGGTACCTCTCTCCTGATCGTAATCGGTGTCGGTCTCGATACGGCCCAGCAGATTGAATCTCACATGTTGATGCGGAACTACGAAGGGTTTCTGGGCAAGGGCATGGCCCCGCTTCGTGGGCGGAGTGGGTGAGGGGGATTCATGCGGGTGGTGTTTCTCGGCGCGCCGGGAGTGGGCAAGGGAACTCAGGCAGACCGGATTGCGGGCCAGTTTAAGGTGGCGAAGATTTCGACCGGTGATCTTCTCCGCGAGGCGGTCCGTACCCAGACCCCGCTAGGTCTCAAAGCGAAGAGCTACATGGATCAGGGGAAACTGGTTCCTGATGATGTGGTGATCGGGCTGGTACGGGAGAAGTTGGATGATCCTAGCTGTGCGAATGGATTCGTTCTGGATGGGTTTCCGAGGACTGTTCCGCAAGCGGAAGCATTAGGAAGGGTTTTGACCTCCAAGGGAATCGCGCTGGACCAGGTTGTGAATTTTCAGGTTTCACGTGAGGATGTTGTTAGGCGTTTGAGCGGCCGAAGAAGTTGTCCGAAATGCCAAGCGACGTTCCATATCGATTTTGCAACGCCTAAGGTCGAAGGAGTCTGCGATCGATGCGGAGAGCCGCTCGTGCAACGCAGTGATGACCGTCGCGATGCGATCGAGACGCGCTTGAAGGTGTACGACGAGCAAACTGCCCCGCTTGTGCGCTATTATGACGAGCGGAAATTACTGTCCCCGCTGGATGCTTCGGGGACTGTAGAGGTTGTGTTTCAACAGCTCTCGCGGGCGCTGGCACCATACCGCGTGACATGATCATTCTCAAGACGCCGGATGAAATTGCGGTGATGGCCCAGGCATCAAGAGTGGTGGCGGAGACACTAAAGGTTTTGCAGAAGGCAGTTCGGCCAGGTATCACGACTGATGAACTGGACCGTCTGGCCGAAGAAGAGATTCGATCCCGTGGCGCGCGGCCGGCGTTCAAAGGGTATCGAAATTATCCTAAGACGCTTTGTGCATCAGTGAATGAGCAGGTCGTCCATGGGATTCCCTCAAAGCGGGTGCTGAAGGAGGGGGATATCATCGGGCTCGACCTGGGGGCGATCATCGGTGGGTTTTATGGAGATTCGGCGGTGACGGTTCCGGTTGGGCAGACGAGTGAGCAGAAGGCCCGGTTAGTTGAAGTGACTGAAGAGGCTATGTACCTCGGAATCAAGCAGGCGGAGGTCGGTCATCGGCTCTCAGACATTTCGCATGCAATTCAACGGCATGTAGAATCCGCCGGTTACTCGGTTGTGACGGAGTTCGTAGGTCATGGGATTGGCCGGCAGTTGCACGAGGAACCGCAGGTCCCGAACTATGGGAAGCCCGGACAGGGCCCACGATTGGTGGCAGGGATGGTCCTAGCGATCGAACCGATGGTGAACATGGGTGGAGCGGCCGTCAAGGTTCTTGATGATCGATGGACGGCGGTGACGGTGGATGGAAGTGCTTCAGCGCATTTTGAACATACGATTGTGATTGATCCGAGTGGACCAGCGCGTATTTTAAGTCAGCTCTCAGGAGTTTGAAACGCGGTCATGCAGTTCGGGGAGAAAGGATAGAGGTACGTGCCCAAAGAAGATGTAATCGAAATTCAAGGTACGGTGAACGAAACGTTGCCAAATGCGATGTTTCGTGTGTCGCTGGACAATGGCCATAAAATTCTTGCCCACATTTCAGGGAAAATGCGCATGCATTTTATCCGTATTCTTCCCGGCGACAAGGTGACCGTGGAGCTTTCACCGTACGATCTGACACGCGGGCGGATCACCTATCGGTTTAAGTAGGAGCGTGAAATAGATATGAAAGTGAAATCATCCGTCAAGCCGATCTGTGCAAAGTGTAAAGTGGTCCGACGCAAGGGCGTGGTGCGAATCCTCTGCGAGAATCCGCGCCACAAACAGCGCCAAGGATGAGGAGCGTCGCAGGATGACCTCACTGGTCTCCTGCTCGCGCAGCGTGGAACCTCACGAGGCTCTCGCTAGACGCGCGCTAGAGGAGCAGGATCAGGTTATTCAGCGACGAAAAGTGGAAAGTAGAAAAAGTAAGGGGGAAGTATGGCACGTATTGCCGGAGTGGATTTACCAAGAGACAAGCGGGCGGATATCGGCCTGACCTACGTCTATGGAATTGGGAGGGCGTCCGCACTCTCTATCCTGGGCAAGGCCGGGATCGACGGAGCAATTCGCGTCAAGGATTTGAGCGAAGAGCATATCGTCAAAATTCGAGAAATCATTCAAGAGGGCTATCAGGTCGAAGGCGATTTGAGAAAGACCTTCTCGATGAACATCAAGCGACTGATCGATAGCGGCACGTACCGTGGTCTGCGCCATCGGAAAGGGTTGCCTGTCCGAGGTCAACGGACCAAGACGAATGCGCGGACGAGAAAAGGCCGTCGCTCCGGTGTGGGAAGCAAACCAAAACCGCCTACACGCTCAGCGTAGGGCGTGTCCGTTACATGAGTAGGGAGTTTGTATGAGCGTCAAAAAAGGCAAGAAGAAGGAACGCCGGATCGTGCAGAGCGGAGTGGCCCATGTGCAGGCCTCGTTCAATAACACGATCGTCACCATCACCGACATGAGCGGCAACACTGTGGTGTGGGCAAGCTCAGGGAATCAAGGGTTCAAGGGGTCGCGCAAAAGCACACCCTTTGCCGCTCAGCGCGCCGGCGAGGCTGCCGCGCGTAAGGCGATGGAGAGCGGAATGCGTCAAGTGGACGTGTATGTGAATGGGCCGGGGTCTGGCCGGGAATCGGCGATTCGATCTCTTCAGGCTGCTGGATTGCGAATCAATATGATTCGTGATGTCACTCCGATTCCGCACAACGGATGTCGTCCACCCAAGCGGCGTCGCGTCTAATGGCATAGGTTGGAAGAATTATGTGCACGAGAATTGTTGGACGCGCCGATATGGTGATGTCCGGTAACCGGAGGTAGAGCAGTGGCAAAGTATCGCGGTCCCGTCTGTCGGTTGTGTCGGCGAGAGGGTGAGAAGTTATTCCTGAAAGGCTCGCGCTGTATGACAGAGAAATGCGCCATCGAGCGAAGGAGTTATCCTCCGGGACAGCATGGGCAAAAACGCCCGAGGAATTCAGAATATAGCACCCAGCTGCGCGAAAAGCAGAAGCTGCGCAGAATATACGGCTTGATGGAATGCCAGTTCCGTGGCGTGTTTGAGCGCGCGGAGCGCCACTCTGGTATTACCGGCGAGGTGCTTTTGAGATTGCTGGAATGCCGATTGGACAATGTGGCCTACCGATTGGGGTTCGGCGCTTCGCGAAAAGAAGCCAGGCAGCTGGTAAGCCATGGGCATCTGACTATGAACGGTCGAAAAATCAATGTGCCCGGTGCTCAGGTCAAAGCGGGAGATGTCATCAGTGTTCGAGACCGGAGCCGCTCATTGATCTCGATTCAGGCCGCCCTAGAGTCCGTGGATGGGCGAGGGATTCCGGAATGGTTGGAGCTGGACAAGACGGCATTCAAAGGTATGGTACGGGCGTTGCCTTCGAAAGACCAGATTTCATTGCCGGTCAACGAGCAGATGGTGGTGGAGTTGTATTCCAGGTAGATGCGGCATTAAGAGGGGGGCAGTCTCTACGGCGAACTGGTGCCGTTGAATGGCTGACTACTCGTTGAGATGAAGGGGGAGTCATGATTAAAGCGATGAAGGACTTTCAGATCCCGATGCGGGTGGAAGTCGACAAAGATACGCATTCCCAAACGTTCGGCAGGTTTTCGACGGAGGCCTATGAACGTGGGTTTGGAACGACAGTCGGCAATGCGTTACGGCGTGTGCTGTTGTCGTCGCTGACGGGCGCGGCAGTGACCACTGTAAAGATCGAAGGGGTCCTGCACGAGTTCTCCACGATTCCTGGCATCACGGAAGACGTGACCTCCATTATTTTGAACGTCAAAGGGCTGCGGCTTGCTTTACATACCGATAAGCCGAAGACGCTTCGTCTGAAGAAAAAGGGACCGGGCGAAGCGAAGGGGTCCGACATTATTCATGATGCGGACGTGACCATCCTGACCCCGAATCTCCATATTGCGACCTTGGACAAGGATGCTTCCTTCGACATGGAAATGACCGTGAAGCATGGTCGGGGCTATGTGCCTGCCGAGCGGAACAAGGAAGAGGGACTGCCGATTGGTGTGATCGCGATCGATTCTGTGTTTTCGCCCATCAAGCGCGTGAACTTTCATGTGGAGAATGCGCGCGTCGGCCGCATGACCGATTATGACAAGTTGACGTTGGAAATCTGGACGGATGGGACCATCTCGCCACGGGATGCCTTGTCCACAGCGGCTGGAATCTTGCGAGATCACGTTGACATCTTTATCAATCCAGAGGAGCGAGTCGAAGGGCGGTCCGATCTTGGGAGCGATGAGGCGCAACGTGAGGTCAATAAGCATCTGTTCCGTAGTGTAAACGAGTTGGAGTTGTCGGTCCGTGCCGCAAACTGTTTGAAGAATGCGAACATCAAGACCATTGCCGACTTGGTGCAAAAGACGGAAGGGGAGATGCTGAGGACGAAGAATTTCGGTAAGAAGTCGCTGAATGAAATTAAGGAAATCTTGACGGAAATGGGTCTGGGGCTCGGCGTGAAGTTGGATGCGGTGCAACAGAGCAGCGGTAATCCGAAGAGCGAGTAACGAAACAAGAGGGAACCCGTGCGTCATAGAAAAAAAGGTAGACAGCTCGGACGTCAGACGAAACATCGGTGGGCCCTGTTCCGGAGTCTCGTGACGTCTCTGCTCGAGCATGAGCGTATCGAGACAACTGAAGCCAAGGCAAAAGTAATTCGAGGGTTCACGGACCGGATGATTACGCTCGGCAAGGAGGGGACATTGCCGGCTCGGCGGCAAGCCCTTGCGTTTATTCGCAGCAAGGACGTCGTCTCAAAATTATTCAGCGACGTGGCGGTTCGATTTAAGGACCGTCCCGGTGGCTATACGAGGATGGTGAAGACGAGACGGCGGATTGGCGACGCGGCCAAGCTTGTCGCGATTGAACTCGTCATTCGGCCGGAGACTGCAACCGCAAAGAAACACACACCCGCTGCATCAGCCCCCGCGAGTCCCGCTGCCGACTAGGTCTCCTGTCGAGGAGATCTAGTCGCGCACGCGACGGCGCGTTATCGCTTCATCTGTTGTCCCATTTTATTGCTGCGCTCTATCGAGGAAACCGAGGCCCTGAGGTGGCCTGAGTTTACTTGGTTTTTGGCTCATGCTACTATCGTGCCAGTCTTGTCTGCGGTACTCAAAAAGGAATCAAATATAAAGTGTGGCAACGCTGGATACAGCGAGGTTTGTTAGCGATCAGTGTGGTGTTGGCTAGTTTCCTCGCATACCTGCTTGTGACCAATTCGACAACAGTTCCCACCCCGACGGCGGCGGCGCCTGGCTCCATGGACATTGCTGATGCCACGATTTCCAAGTTTACGTTTACTCAAACGAAGGGTGATGCAGTTCAATGGCAGGTGCAGGCGCAAGAGGCACGACTCTTTGAGCGAGACAGGCGGGCGATGCTCTCTGTCGTCGCAGTCACGCTGTTCGGCCGGCAGGGAAAGGAATTGACCGTGACCGGCGATGAGGGGACCTTAGATACGGAAACCAAGAATTTTGTGCTCGCGAATCGATCAGAGCCGCTCGTGGTTCATACCGAGAGCGGGTATGTAATCTATACGAATCATCTAGCATGGACTGATCAAACGAGAGAAATCCGCACGCAGGATCCTGTCCGCATTGTTGGGCATGGATTAGAGGTGACCGGGCGTGGGTTGTTGGGACATTTGGACACTGAAGAATTTGAAGTACTCGAGGATGTACATGTGGATTTGGCTCCTGCTTCTTAATCTGTTCCCGCTGGGGATGGCTTCATTGGGTGAATCGGCTGATGCGGCACTTCCTAAAAGTGGCGCTGAGCAACCTGTAAGTACGACTATTACGGCGAAGAAGATGACGGTAAAAAATCAGGATAGTCAAGCGGTGTTTGAGGGAGCAGTTGTATTGACTCGTGGGTCCTTAGTTGTCTATTCCGATCGCATGGTTGTGATGTTTCGCGCGCAAGACCCTATCGCAAGTGATAACCAGAAAGGGCCTGAGGCCGTGAAGGGCGCGGCACCTTCCAAAGGGCCTGATGCCATGCCGGCTGTGTCAAATCGTTCGGTTAATAAGATTGAGGCGACCGGACGAGTGAAAATCGAGAAGGATTCGGGGAGTGCGACCTGTCAGAAAGCCATTTATTACAATGATGGAGATAAGATTGTGCTGACGGGTGACCCGGTGGCATGGGATAAGGGAACCAGAGTCAGCGGCAAACAAATCACGATGTTTTTAGCAGAAGATCGGAGTGTAGTGGAGGGAGGGTCACACGTGCGGATCGAGCCGGAGGGGGGGACTAGCAAGTGATCGATCCGGCTCGGAGCGTTGCGGGCTTACCGGGCTCCCTGATGAACAGGTTGGAAGACGCCGGTTTATGCGCGAAGGGATTAGTGAAGAGTTTTCGCGCCCGCAAGGTCGTGAAAGGCGTGTCGATTGATGTCCACGCAGGGGAGATCGTGGGGTTACTAGGGCCCAATGGCGCGGGCAAGACCACCATTTTCGATATGATTGTTGGTCTGTGTCAGCCTGATGAAGGGACGATCTCACTCGGTGAAGAAGTGATCACTGATCTCCCGATGTACAGACGTGCGCGTAAAGGAATTGGGTATCTTCCTCAGGAGTCGTCTGTGTTTCGACGTTTGTCGGTTCAAGACAATATTCTGGCAATTCTTGAGATGCTGGATTACTCTCGGGCGGAACGGGGCGAACGGACAGATGCTCTTCTCAAGGAGTTGGACCTCTCCCATATTCGAACGAGCATGGCATACGCGTTGTCGGGTGGGGAACGTCGGCGATTGGAAATTACCAGGGCGCTCGCGACGAGCCCGTCATTCATGTTGCTCGACGAACCCTTTGCGGGGATCGACCCGATCGCCGTCGCTGACATCCAACAAATTATTACCAGATTGAAAGAAAAGGGAATCGGCATTTTGATTACCGATCATAATGTCCAAGAGACGCTTTCCATCACGGATCGGGCCTACATCATCAATGAAGGGTTGATTCTTGAGGCGGGGTCACCTGAATCCATTGTCAAGAGCGAGACGGCCCGGGCCGTCTACCTAGGTGAACGGTTCAGGCTATGACCTATAAAGGTGTGTGCGAATGAAGCTTAGGCTAGACCTTCGGCTTAGTCAAAAGCTTATCATGACTCCACAATTGCAACAGGCGATTAAGCTGCTGCAACTGTCTCGACTTGAACTCCAGCAGAGCCTCACCCAACATTTGATGGAAAACCCGCTTCTGGAGGAGTTGCCGACTGAGGCGGAGGACAGCGAGGCCGGAACCGCAGAGGAAAAGGCGGAAGATGCCGCGGCGTCAGCGAACAGTGAGCCGTCGAATGCGGAGGAGTCGACCCCTGAGGAACGCGAGACCCCGGATGAGGCCTCAGCGGCTGGCTGGGAAGAGTACTTTGGGAGCGATCGTCGGATAGGCGGATCCGAGTCTCAGGCATCCTCTCAGGACGAGTTTCCATCCTATGAACAAACCATGGCGAAAGCCACATCGCTGGAAGATCATCTCCTCTGGCAACTGTCGTTTTCGGGCTTATCCGATCGTGAGAAGGAGATTGGACGGTTGATCATTGGGAATCTTGACGATGACGGGTACCTGCGCATGTCTCTGGTCGAGATGGTCAGCGGAACCGACTTCACTGAAATTGAAGCGGAGTCAGTATTGAAGGATATTCAGAGCTTTGACCCGACCGGAGTGGCGGCCCGGGATCTTGCGGAATGTCTGCTCTTACAAATCGGACATTTAGGGAAGAGTCCCATGGGATCATTGGGGGCTCGACCTGGTGCTCTGAAGGGATCGATTGTCGAAGCCATTGTCCAGCACCATCTTAAAGACTTAGAAAAAAGACAATATGCGAGGATTGCGAAAGCCCTAGATGTCACTGTAGAAGAGGTCTTTCAGGCGACCAAAGTCATCGAAGTGCTTGAGCCGAAGCCGGGGCGACCATTTACGAATACCCAGAACTATGTAATTGTTCCAGACGTATTTGTTGCCAAGAATGAAGGCGAATGGGTGGTGATGCTGAACGACGATGGACTGCCTCGGATGCGGATCAGCCCGTATTATAAGCAATTGATGGGGGCGGGCGAGAGTGGTTCGGCAGAGACGAAGGCCTATTTGGATGAAAAGTTTCGGGCAGCCCAATGGGTGATTCGCAGTATCGAACAGCGGAATAAAACCATTGTGAAAGTGGTGTCGAGTATTGTGAAGTTTCAGGAGCAGTTTTTTGAAAAGGGCGTGCAACATCTGAAGCCATTGGTACTCAAGCAGGTAGCTGAGGATATTGGAATGCACGAGTCAACTATCAGCCGTGTGACGGCGAACAAGTATATGTATTGTCCTCAGGGGATGCTGGAGTTGAAGTTCTTCTTCAATGCTGGGCTCCAGCGGGCGGATCAGCCCTCCGACATGATGTCGTCCGTCACGGTGAGAGAGATGATCAGGAAAATGGTGGCGGAAGAAGATGTAAGCCACCCCCTCAAAGATGAGGAGATCGCGGCACGACTGCTCACGCAGCAGGTTGTAATTGCTCGACGGACGGTGGCCAAGTACCGGGCGGAGGAAAATATTCCTTCTGCCACTCAGCGTAAACGGTTCTTCTAGGCACTTCCTGCTCAATTGCGCGCGTACTCGCCCGCATCAGGTATTTATCATTTTCCATGAGTACACAGAGATAACAATACCTTCGGATACAAGAGATACGGCCGAGGTTATTCAGCTTGAAAGGATGAATGTCTATGAAAATTACAGGACGACATCTTGTCGTGACGCCGGCACTCAGACAACATATTGAGAGTCGGTTTGAGCGGCTTGCGCGGTATGAAGTGAAGCTTAGCCACCTGGAAGTGATCCTGAGCGTAAGCAAACTTCAGCATGCTGCGGAAGTCGTCTGCACGATGCAAAGGCGAAGGATCCAGGCAAAAGCTTCGACACAAGAGATGTACGCGACGATAGACCAACTCGTGGACCGTTTGGGGGTTCAGATACGAAAATTCAAGGAACGCCAGACTGATCATAAAGAGCCGAACAAGCGATCGTTGCGCAAGGTTCTCCGCCCCGCTACTCAGAAGATAGAAGAAGAGATTGAAGTCATTCGTCCAGCACGGGCTGTTCTGACTCTGGAAGACGCGAAGCGCCGGCTAGATTCTCTGCCGGGTTCTCTGGTGGTGTTCACCTCCCAGTCATCTGGAAAAGTACAGATTCTACAGCGTGTCGATCGTGATCGAGTGGTCTTGATTGATCCGTAAGGGTTAGCGGGCATGGCTGCACTCAAATTGGTTGTGATCAGCGGTCTTTCTGGCTCGGGGAAGTCGCATGCTCTCAAGTGTTTCGAAGATGTCGGGTATTTTTGCATCGATAATTTGCCGCCGGCCCTTCTACCAACCTTTGTCGAGTTATGTCACCAGCAGGGGGGTGAGATCAAGAATGTCGCGCTGGGTATTGATGTCAGAGAGCGTGTGTTCTTTTCTGATCTTGTAGGGATTCTCGAACGAGTGAAGGCTCTCGGTCATTCGGTTGAGTTGATATTCTTTGAAGCTCGTGAAGAGGTGTTGGTTCGCCGATTTTCGGAGTCTCGGAGGCCTCACCCCCTCCTGCCGCATCTGCCTGTACTAGAGGGAGTGCGGTTTGAAAAGGAGCGTCTTGCCGATCTTCGCCGTCACGCCGACCGTATTGTTGATACCTCCGATTTGACTGTGCATGAATTGCGAGAGTTGTTGGCGAGGCAGTTCAGGCAGGAGGGCACGCCTCGCCGATTGACCATCTCGCTGGTGACATTCGGCTACAAGTTTGGCGTACCATACGATATTGATCTCCTGTTCGATGTCCGGTTCTTGCGGAATCCATTCTTTGTCTCCGACCTCAAACCATTGACCGGCGAGGATCCTCGGGTGCGAAATTACGTGCTGACCGATCCGGACGCCGTCGCATTCATTGGGCAGCTGGAAAATTTGTTTAAATTTCTAATCCCTCTCTTTGAACGAGAACGCCGCAGCTATGTGAATGTTGGAATTGGCTGTACCGGAGGGCGTCATCGGTCCGTGGCCATTGCTGGCCGACTTCAGGAAAGTTTTTCTGCGCTTGGGTATCAAGTGACTGTCGCCCATCGCGATCTCAGTAGGCAATAGCCCACGAAGCTATTACATCCATTCTCCGGCCTTCATCGTCCTCATCTCTGTGCCAAGCCTCGTTTGCGCGCAGAAAGTGATTTGCTTGACAGGTAGAGCGTATGGACTATACTTAGCATGTGCATGAAGCCAATCCACAGTCTAGACGCACCATTCAGATGTTTGCCGGATGTGACTCAGTCTCAAACTGCTACTCATCGTGAGGGCGTTTGAGCTGAAAAAGATGTACGTGCATCGCCAGAACGGTCTCGAGACAAACTCTTTCTGTAGGGCGTCGAAACCTCGAGATGGGAACCAGCGTGGATGAGAGTCTGGGAAAAATTCACATAATGATTTGTCCTGCCCGGATAGTCATGTACATTCAGGGGCACCAATGTTGAACTCATTCAAGGGTCTCGCTGAAACTGATCTATTTTCGTTGTTCACGCCGAAGCGACAGCTCGTAGGGCTGGATATCGGGTCGAGTGGTATCAAGCTCGTCCAGTTGAAAGAAAGCCGTGGCCGGTACATGCTCCAGAAGTTTGGATTCAAACCACTCGAGCCGGAAGTCATCGTTGATGGAACGGTAATGGATGAGGGGAGAGTGGTCTCGGCGATAAAGGAGTTGTTTGAAGAAACGAACGTCAAGGTGAAGCAAGTTGCCGTGTCGATTTCTGGACATGCCGTCATCATTAAAAAGATCAGCCTGCCGCCAATGCCTGATGAGGAACTCGAGGGGCAGGTGAGGCTCGCCGCAGAACAGTACATCCCCTTCGATATTAACGAGGTGAACATTGACTTCAGTGTATTGCCCTCTTCAGAGGCCGCCGGCGATGCTCAGGGAGAGATGTCAATCATTCTCGTCGCTGCCAAGAAGGACAAGATTAATGAGCTGACTGAACTTGTCAAGGGGGCGGGATTGTTTCCCCTCGTCATGGATGTGGATGCGTTTGCGATCGAAAACATGCATGCCATTAACTATCCCGTCTCGCAGGAGGACACCACTGCTCTCGTCAATATTGGCGCCAGTGTCATGAATATCAATATTGTTCGAGGCGGTACTTCGCTGTTCACGCGCGATATTCCCATCGGAGGAAATCGCTATACGGAAGCCATTCAGCGGGAAATGGGCATGTCCTACGAAGAGGCCGAGGAAACGAAAAAAGGTACGCGTTCGGCAGGGAGCAACCAGGCCGCGGTCACCACGGTCGTTGACAGTGTTAATGCCGAGGTCGCATCTGAAATCGCACGGACCATCGATTATTTCAAGTCAACCATGTCGGATGCGGACGTTCAGCACGTTCTTTTGTGCGGAGGGGGCGCTCAGGTCAACGGCCTGGTTCCGCAACTGAGAGACAGAATGCATGCTGTTGTCGAGGTGGCTAATCCGTTCGGAGAAATCGATACTTCAGGGAGCGACTTTGATCAGAATGCTTTAGCAGAATTGGCGCCACTGGCTGCCGTGGGGGTCGGATTGGCCCTTAGATCGGTTGGCGATCGATGATTCGCATTAATTTATTACCAGGCCCCAAGGGACATAAGGCGAAGCCTCAGTATGATGTCAGAGCCCAAGCGCTGTTGGGCGCGGGATTGTTGTTGATCACCTTGGCGGGATGCTGGTGGTACTCGGCCTCCCTCGATGAAGAAATAAACGTGCGGCAGACTGAAAAACTCGACAAGGAGAGACAGGTCGCCCAGTTGAAGGACCAAGTGAAGCAGGTCTCTGAGTTTGAAGCCCGGAAGAAGGTGCTGGAAGACAAGAATCGAATCATTGATGAGTTGGAAAAATCACGTGTCGGCCCCGTCAAAGTGCTCGACCACGTCAGCCAGAGTCTTGAACCGCTAAAGCTATGGTTGGTGAGAGTTGGGATTACAGGGAAAGATGTCGATCTTGAGGGTCGGGCGGCGACCAACGATGATGTGGTGGAATTCGTGAACAATCTGCGACGGACAGACTATTTCACCAATATCAACCTTCAGGAAAGTCGCGCTGCGGTCGAAAGCCAACTCAATATCTATCAGTTTAAACTTGGTTTGCGTCTCAAGGGTTAAGAACCATGAAGCTGTCTTCTATTAATCTTGACGTATTGCGGTCAGTCCCATTGATTCAAAAGGTGGGGCTTCTTCTGATGATTCTTGCCGGGATTATTGTTGGCTTCTATTATTATGTGGCGGAACCAAAGTCTGCGGAAATTGCAGGGCTTCAAGGAGAGATCGGCACCCTCGATGGCGAGATTCAAACGTTGACCATCAAGGTCAAGCATCTCGATGAACTCATTGCCGCCAATAAGCAACTAGAGATTGAACTCGCGAAAAAGAAAGAACGATTGCCGCCCGAGGAAGAAGCCGTGATGTTGCTCAAACAGGTGTCAGATCTAGGGATTCGCCTTGGCCTCGACATCAAGCTGTGGAAACCGAGTCCCAAGAGTGAAGATCCATCGAAGCTCTTTGTGCGAATGCCGGTGAACGTAGAGGTATCCGGCGGGTACCACACCGCGGCCTTGTTTTTTGATCGAATCAACGCATTGCCTCGGATTGTGACTGTGTCTGGTCTCAAAATGGGAGCCCCTAAGTTTGAGAAGGGACGGGTTGTCACCCAGACCGCATTTGATCTTGTGGCCTATGCGGCACCGGAGGAAGCCAAGCTGATTGCGGCGGCTCCGGCGACTCCTCAGAAGAAATAGGGCACAGATTTTTGAATGTGTGCGAGCCAATGAACGATGTATGTCATCAGTGAAAACTGGCGCTTGATCATGAATATAACAAGAGTGACGATAACTGGATGTGCGAGTTTGCTGGTCGCAGTTGGACTCGTCTGTGCCGAGACAGGCATGACGTCTCATGTCCGACAAATTAGTCCTATGAGGCAGGATTCTTTGAAAGTACCCTCCCTCAATGATGTGCCGAGGCCTGCATCGGCCCCGGCATTGGCCGGGACAGCCGGCGATGAGAATGCTCCCTCAGTTGTACCCAATTCATTTGTAGAGCCAGTAGGCCCACATTCTTATGACCCTTCCGGGCGGCGCGATCCATTCGCGCCGGTGTTGCAACAGATGGGACTCGGGCCGATTGATCCTACGCTACCACCCCTCCAACGCGTTGGGCTCACTGAGATGACTCTGATCGCTGTGGTATGGGGCGCGTACGGCTATACGGCCATGGTCCAGACACCAGATGGGAATGGATACACAGTGCGTCGAGGAACGCGTATCGGTCCCAATAACGGCGTGGTAAGTGCGGTGACGGAAAAGGGAATCGTGGTGCAAGAAAGGTTTACCGATGTGTATGGGAGCAAACAGGAGCGGGAGTACGTCAAGCTCCTCCACCCGAAAG